>MICJ01000041.1:23377-23643 GCA_001830835.1 Syntrophobacterales bacterium GWC2_56_13
GCTTTACGAGGTAGCCCGCATACGAGACAACGGCATTGCCCATGCGACCGGTGAACGGCAGAATCTGCAGGGAGGCAACTGCTTCCCCCTCTTTCTGGGCAATAAAAGTAATAATGCTTGAAGCTGTAGACAGGAAGAACAGCGGCGCCTTCTCGTACAACAGCCGAATCACCGTCCCTCTGTCCATCCTTCCCAGGGGCCAGTAATCCAGAAGCAGCAGCACAAACGGCAACGTCACCACCATCGGCTTCGACATCAGTCCCATG
>MICJ01000042.1 GCA_001830835.1 Syntrophobacterales bacterium GWC2_56_13
CGTGGGAAGTAAGCAAAATCAGCATTTTCACAGATCATCCCGTCTTAAACAGGGATGTTATCTTTGTTTTTACATACCCTCCAGAATCCTTTCCTTTACTGCGTATCTCGACATCCCGGAAAACGAAATAATCACAAAAATTGCTCCGATCCTTTTCAATAACCCTCTCTGCTTGAAGCTCACGGCACTCGTTATAGGCCCCCTTTTCATGGTAGGCGCAATTGAGGCAGCAGTGCAGGTCAGATCCGCAAAAGGGACAGATCTCCCGCCTTCCCACAGGAGTCTTGATTTCCAAACCCTTCAAGCATGCATGGCATCTTTTCATTTCTTCTTCACCGGTAAGATCTTCTGCACGACCTATCTTTTATTCTCCCGCCACAGCATGAACGCCAGTGCAGCAGGAACAATGCATCCCAAGATGCTCAACCAGATTGGGATGTTCACACCATTTGCAACGATATTCACCTGAAGAATCAGCCTCAGCAAATGGGCAAAGGAAATGGCCATAAGGAGAAACACGACAATGGTTGTCACCGGTTTCATGATCGGCTTCCTTATCATGATCGCCGAGAAATTCACAGCGTGTTACTGACTTCAGTGCGGAGAGGAATTCATGGTAAAATCTGAGCTACGGCATTATAGTAATAAAATGTGGGATGGATTTGTCGGCGGATTTCTAACGACCATGGGAATGGTCCCACAAGTATGGCGACTTTCCAAGCACAAGAGCGCCCATGAGATAAGCCTGACCTTCAGGTTGTTTTTTAACATCGGTATCGTCTTCTGGCTGGTCTATGGAATTCTGAATGGGTTGACGTCTGTCATCATTTGGTATGGCATAGCATTGGCTCTGGGCTGCGGAATGTTTTATGCCAAGATGAAGTGGGGCCGATAGGTCATAAAGTAACCCCTGCATTTCCATTTGGGTCATAACGAATTTCCTTTCCCTTTGGGGGACAGGTCAAGTTTGAATTCAAATTTACCCCTATTGACTTTCACCGGAGGGTGGATACTTTGTTCGCAAGTAGATATGACAATCGCATACTTTTTATCCACCTTTCCCCGAGAGAGACTTATCCTGATCTCTCGTAGAGGAGAAATATCATTTTATCTTCAATTTGTTACGCTACAACATGATAGAGTTGGCACGTCCTTTGCTGTATTATATGCAGGAACTCGGGGGACAGATTTCAAATCTGTCCCCGAAAAGTAGGTTGAACAGAAAAAAAGGAAATTGACGGTAACGCAGGCAGCCATCCTATTTTTATCAGTGGTTTCTGCTGCGTTCCACTACGGAGGGAAATGGATATGATGATGTCAGGAAGCAGGGCGACAACGATCAGACATGCGCCGGAACAGCGGGCGTCAAGGGCTTGCCTCCGGCTGTTGCTTCTCATGGCAGTCCTTGCGTTGGCAGCATGTTATTATCCTGCGCCGTATCGCACGGTCTCGCGACCTGCGCCGGAAGATACGGGCGGGAGTCCCAGGGCGCCCCTTACCCAGGTCTATTTTTACCCGAAAGCGGGCCAGACGACCGAGCAGCAGTCCCGCGACCACTACGACTGCTACAACTGGGCGGTCAAACAGACCGGTTTCGATCCGGGCCAGTCAGCGATCCCTACGGATCAGCGCGTCCGGGTGGTGCCGATGCCGCCGCCGGGGCATGATACCGCTACGCTCGCGGTGGCCGGTGCGGTGCTGGGTGCGCTGCTCGGCGGACCGAGACATGCCGTGGGGGGCGCCCTGATCGGCGCATCCGGGGGGGCCATCGCCGGCGCTGCATCGGATTCGGCGAGGCTGGAATCCGCCCGGCAGCAGGAGGAAGCTTATGCCAGGCAGGATCAGGCGCGAGACGCCCAACTGGAGAGGAAGTCGCTCGACTTCCGGCGTGCGATGTCCGCCTGCATCGAAGGCCGCGGCTACAGCGTGCGGTGACGGAGTCCATGAACCTGTATCGAGGACCCATATCTGATTTTACGGAGGCAATAGCCATGAACCATATTCACAAGACAAGCAGGTACTTTGCACTCGGGCTGATGCTGGCCCTGTTGTCGGGAATGATGCTGTTCGGGTTGACGCGGGCGGCGCATGCGGATGACCGCGGGTCCCGCCAACGCGAATTCCAGGATTCGCGTTATAACCACGACCGCCACTACCCGACTCGCGGTCAGGTGGTCAGAGAAGTGCCCCGCGACCGCCGGGTGGTTGTTCATGGCGGCGCACGATACTACTTCTCCAGAGGCGTCTGGTACCGCCCGCAGGGGCCGCGTTTCGCCATCATTATGCCTCCGGTCGGTCTTTTCGTACCGTTCCTGCCCCCTTACTACGCAACGATCTGGTTGCTCGGCGTACCTTACTACTATGCCAACGAGGTCTATTATGCACACAGGGGGGACGGCTATGTCGTCGTTGAGCCGCCGAAGGGGGAAGTCAGCCAGGCGCCACCGCCGGCGGACCAAATGTTCATCTATCCCCGCCAGGGCCAGAGCGAACGGCAACAGGCGGATGATCGCTACGCGTGCCACCGCTGGGCTGTGAGCCAGACAGGCTACGACCCGACGCATCCGCCCGGCGCGCCCGAAATTCAGACGAGCCAGAAACGTGCGGACTATCAACGGGCGATGGGCGCCTGCCTCGATGGGCGCGGGTATACCGTAAAATAGCGGGAGACTGCATGCGGGAGAAGCTAAGGTAAAGTCTCTACCGAAAATTGCATGAAATCGCCATAACAAACATAGTTTCTATTGCCGCCTGAACTGTAAACCCTTAAACGGATCTCTCCGGAGGAGGATATGTAATTTGCAGGAGCCGCCAGTGTATTGATGATGGTTACATCCTTGGTTCCAACATTTCTTGAATCGATTTGAACCCAACCACCCGTGCTCCAATTCCAGAGATACAATTTTTGTGTCGTCGTCCTGGAGTATTTACCATCATAAGCAATAGTGAGGCGTGCTGCGCTTGCAGGGTTAGCAATAATGGTCCAGCCATACCAATCGCATTGTCTCGTTCCGCTGGTCGTAGAATTCACACCATAGTATTTCTTGTCGTTGACAGCGAGGTTGATTGAGCTGCCGGACAGGAGTGATCCCGTCTCAATGGCAGTGCCCGTGGGGGTATAGCTGGTGATGGTTCCGGTAGTAGTAAAGGTGTAGTCAGCGGATGTCACATTATCGGAGGTCACCCGGTAATGATAAATTGTACCGGAATTCAGTCCTGTAAGCGATACATTGTGGCCGGTCACCCCGCTTGCGCCGGTTGCGGTGTTGCCATAGGTTGTGGTTAGGCCATATTCCACGGTTGAAGAGGCGGGGAGGTTGGTGGTCCAGGTAATCAATGCGCTGCCGGAGGTGATGCTGCCGGCCCGCACATTGCTGATGATGATCTCCGGCGTCCTGTTGATGGTGAATTGGTCAATGACCTTACCATCGACATCAACGGCTTCGAATCGGAGTTCGTTGTCGTTGAGGATGTTGATCTTGCAGAAATGATATGATCTGGAAGCCGCTACAATATTTGGTTCGGTTGGAATGGGAGTGCCCAGCGGCGCCCCGTCCCCGCCTGTGGTGATATGGTGGAGAGGCGCATGATCAGGCGCATATGTCACAGCCCTTGCGTAGTAGTGATTATGTCCCGCAAAAAGGATAGGGATCCCGTATTGTTCGCATAAGGGTTGTATGTATAGCTGGACATAGGTGTTATTAACATGCCCGCCTTTAGCCGACCAGCCCGGTTCGTGCAGATAGACAAATTTCCAGGGTTTGGTAGAAGAACTCAGGTCGTTCTGCAGCCAGATATACTGTTCTGAGCCCGGAGCGTAGGAAGTATATTGGTCTACAACGGCAAAATGGGCGGGGCCGTAATCAAATGACCAGTAGAATCTGCCTGTACCATAAGGGCAATAACGTCAAAGCGATGGAATAACAGTTCTTTTGGAAAAATCTTTTCATTGACACTCCCCTAAGAATTCCCTTCCGATGGTGCGAACTATAGGGGAATGTGTTATTGTATGTCAAGACAATTTGACTTCTTAAGGAATTAATTTACGGCTTGCTTTTAAAAATGGATGGAACGATAAATAGAAGCGGAATTAGTTTTATGCCAGGCCATCAGGTTTAACTAAAAAACAAGAGTCGAATGGCTGTTACCTTATCTGATCACATTTCATCTTTGCAGTCGCGGGAAGAACTTTTCTGCCATGACTTGCCGTCCGCGCCGTTGGCGGGAATGGGGAAAATATTGGTGACCGGCGCTTCCGGCTATATCGGAGGAAGGTTGGTCCCCGAACTGCGGGCCAGAGGATATAAGGTCAGGGTCATGGTCAGAGCTCCTTCTCCTGTATTTCAGGAGTTATGGCCTGATGTAGAGATTGTCGCTGCGGACGCCCTCAAATTGGATCAGCTGCAAATTGCCCTTAAGGATATCGATACGGCGTATTATTTGATTCATTCCCTCCTGTTAGGGCGCAAAGAATTTGCCGTGGCGGATATCCAGGCAGCCATTAACTTCCGAATAGCCGCCCAAGAGAACCATATTAAACGGATCATTTACCTCGGAGGTCTTGGAGAGACGCAAACCAGGCTATCATCGCACCTGCAAAGCCGAATCCAGGTCGCTGAAGAGTTGAAGAAGGGGGAAGTTCCAGTCACTACACTGCGAGCCGCCATCATTATCGGCTCCGGGAGCGCCTCTTATGAAATTATTCAGCATCTTGTCAAAAGACTCCCCGTCATTCTGATCCCCCGCTGGGCAATGACGAAATGCCAGCCCATAGGGATACGCGATGTGATCAAATATCTGGTAGGGGTATTGGAAACCCCTGCAACCTCAGGGGGATCTTATGACATTGGGGGAAAAGACATCCTGAGTTATCGCGAGATGTTGAAGATCCGCGCCGCCTTGCTGAACAAAAAGAGATTTTTCATACCCTTTTTTTCTTTTCTCCCCTTATATTCATATGTCGGGGGGCTCATTACTCCCATCCCTGCCCCCATTACGCGCGCCTTGATGGAAGGGCTTAAAAATGAGGTGGTCTGTCAGAATAATGCGATCCGGCATTACCTGCCTTTTGATCCTTTGACCTATAAAGAAGCCATCATCCGGGCAATGAACCGGGAAGAGCAGGACAGGATCCATACTCGCTGGTCTGATGCCTATCCACCTGCTCATGAATTAGCGCTGAAGTTGAATGAACTCAAGGTTGGTCCCCAATATACGAACACCTATTCCCTGCTTACTCAAAAAGATGCTTCCTCGCTTTTTAAGTGTATTTGCACGATTGGTGGAAATGAGGGCTGGTTTTCGAATAACTGGGTATGGCGTTTGCGAGGGACGATTGATAAAATCTTACTGGGAGTTGGAGCTGCGAGAGGGAGAAAAAGCCGAACCACTCTGAGGATAAATGACGTCATCGATTATTGGCGGGTCGAGGATCTGCAAAAAGATGCTCGCCTCCTGCTCCGTGCGGAGATGAAATTGCCGGGAAAGGGATGGCTGGAATTTAAGATCCAGGATGAAGGCAGCCAAAGAAGGCTTTCCATCAATGCCTATTATCAGCCACACAGTTTTTTGGGAAAGGTGTACTGGTATGCCTTCTTGCCTTTCCACCAATTTCTTTTCAACAGTCTGATTAAACAGATTGAAAATAGAACTTACTTTGGGCAGGCCGGGTAGCGGTGCATTATCGATAAAGTCGTAAGGATGGGAATTGTTGTTCTCGCCGGTAGCGGTCAACCTCCCATTTTGTATGCAAAACCAGACAAGGAGTTTTACCGTGGCGTTGTTTATCATGACCTTTTTCCTGGTCTACGGCGGTTTTCACCTCTACTTTTTCCTGAAGATCAGGGCGGCCTTCGCACCCGGAGCGGCCGTCCAGATCCTCCTCGTCGTGCTTTTGATCCTCGGCATGATGGCGCCGATCATCGTCCGCACGTCGGAGCGTTATGGCCTCGATGCTCTGGCCAGGTTCATCTCCTGGGTCGGTTACATCTGGATGGCGGTCCTGCTGCTCTTTGTTGTCTCCTCCCTCCTGACAGACCTATACCGGCTCCTGGTCCATCTGGCCGGCCTGCTCCTCCGCACGGATCTCGGCGCGTTTCTACCGTCGGCCGGGACGCTCTTCCTCATTTCCGTCGTGGCCTCGGTGGGGATCGTCGTCTACGGCTCCTTCGAGGCGTGCCGGATCCGAGTGGAGCATGTTGAAATCCGCTCGGCGAAGATCCCGAAGGCGGCGGGGCGAATCAGGATCGTCCAGATCTCCGACGTCCACATCGGCGTCATAGTGCGGGAGGAGCGGCTCGCAGGGATGCTCCGGAAGGTCCGCGAAGCGGCGCCGGATGTCCTCGTCTCCACGGGGGACCTCCTGGATGGGCAGGGGGACGATCTCGCCGAAGCCGAGGCGCAGTTAAGGGAGATCCGCCCCCGGTACGGGAAATTTGCCGTGACGGGGAACCACGAGTTCTATGCCGGTATCGAGCATTCGCTCGATTTTATGGTGCAGTCGAGATTTACCCCCCTGCGGGGCGAGGTTGCGACCGTTGCCGGCGCGGTCGATCTGGCCGGTGTGGATGACCCGGCGCTCCTCAGCTTCGGGCTTCACGGGATGGTTTCGGACCGGGAGGTCCTCTCCCGGCAGACCGGCGGCCGTTTCACTATCCTCCTCAAGCATCAACCCGTCGTGGAGAAGGACGCCCCCGGCGCCTTCGATCTCCAGCTCTCCGGCCACACCCACAAAGGGCAGATCTTCCCCTTCAGCCTGGTGACCCGTCTTATCTTTCCCCTCCACAGCGGGGACTTCCGCCTGGCGAACGGCGCCCTGCTCCACGTCAGCCGAGGAACGGGGACCTGGGGCCCCCCGGTCCGCTTTCTCGCGCCGCCGGAGATCACGGTCATCGACCTCAGCCCCGAATAGCCGCATCCGCCCCGTGGGTCTGAAAGGGCTGCCGGTGTGCTGCCGGACTATGGTCTAAGCGATCCTCAGGGTGGCGTGGAGACGTTCGTTTCGGCTTTGTAAGAAGGGATGGCGCTCCAGGCGGTATTCTTCCACACAGCGAAGGCAGCCTTGACGGCTGCCACGGCCCCCTCGACACCCATGTAGCCTGTATTGACGATCAAGTCATAATGGATGGGGTTTGTCCAGTCGGCGCTGAAATGCTTGCAGTGGAAGGCATTCCGATCTGCTTCTGTTTTGTAGACATAGCGCTCTGAAGTCTCAAAGTCGGTATTAGATCCCCGCATGACATTGCGAATCCGGATCTCCCGGGGGGCGACGAGGCGAACGCGAAAGGTCTCTTCAGGGGGCAGTATAAATTGGCCTCCCCGGCCTATTATAATCATATTGCCTTGCTTGCCAATGGTGCCGATGACCTTGGTGAGGTAGCGGAGATATTCATCCGGCCAAATGTGGCGAGTCCGGAACAGGGAATCAAGCCAGAGATCCCGCAATCGGACTTCCTTTTCGTCCAGGGATGCTATGACCTTCTCGCTTATGTCCGCCCGTTCCGCGATCTGCTGGATGATTTTTTTACCGACGAGATCCATTCCAAGGTCTTTCGCCAGGCGCCGGGCAAGCTCGGTGCCGCCGCTTCCTGGATCCCGCGAAATGGTGATGCAGGGACCGGGACGATGAATAGCGGACGTCTTTTTCTGCTCGATCCTCTGGCGTTGCCACTTGGCAATTTGCTCCTCAACGAGTTGATCCAAAGAACGGCTTGTTGTTCTCTGCATAGAGAACCTCCTCTCCGGGAATGGGGTTCGATAATGACCCACTTTCTCATATGCCCCGTTTAAAAGGAAGGAATTTATTTGGGATCTGCTTTCTCCGGAGAAGGGTCCGTCACATCCCGATGCCGTAGGCGAGGGCGGTCCGGTCGAGGGAGACCCGCAGGAAGGGATGGAGGAGTTCGTTGCGGCTCTGCAGGAAGGGGTGGTACTCCAGGCGGGATTCTTCCAGCGTGATACGGAGTCCGGCAAGCTGCGGGTAGAGTTTCAGCTTATCGGTGATCATCTGGGCGAAGGTGATGACGATCCCTTCCGACGCCTCGCGAAGGGGCAGGGTGACCGGGTAGAGAGAGGTTTCCGGCAGCCGGTCGTCCGCCTCGCCGTCAGGCCTGAAGACGGTCATCTGTCTCGCCCACCGCAGGTAAAGGGCAGGGTTGACCTTGAAGGCCGGCGACCAGAAGTAGAGGGGCGCCGCCGCGAAGGCAGGGGTGATCGCCTTCGGGAGGTTTGCCACGCGGATCAGGTCGGCATAGGAGGCGAGCTCCATCCCTTCGATTCGGGGCTTCGTCCGCCAGAAGGGGAGGTGAATCGTGATATCCCCCGCCCCCGGAGGAGGGGCGATCACGGCGAATTCCACCCGTTCGAATGACCGCTCCGGGCAGGCCCAGGCGGAATTGCAGTTCCGGCAGAGCAGAACCAGGGAGTCCTTTTCCCCCTCCATGTTCCAGCCGCAGTGAGGGCAGAGGGTCGGAACGAAACTGACCTGTCCCTGCCGTGCGGACGGGGCGGTCAGCAGACGTTCCATCTCATCCGTTTTGCATGAAGAAACCGGCTTTCCGAGGAAGGGGTCGTAGAGGATGTCGCCCCGGAGGAGCAGGGGGGCATGGATCAGGCTCACCGCCTCGCCGATGAACTCCTGGTGGAAAATGTCCCGCGTGGGTGCGCTCAGGCCGGATAGCGCCTGGACGGCGGGCAGCTCCGGGCGGATGAACCGTCCCTCCGTGGCCGGGGAGACGAAGCGGAGTTTCAGGACCTGCGGCCTGAGTCCCAGGGAGTGGGGGAGCTCCGGAAGGGTCGCAGCCAGGGTGCTGGTGTCCACGAAGCGTTGAGTCACCCCGGCGGCGGTCACGGAAAAGGAAGAGCCCCGGAGGCGCCAGTAGGGGATGTAGAGCAGTTCCCCCTCGGCCCCGGCGGGCGGGGGAATGTGGTAACGGAATGGGTCTTCTACAGCGAGGTAGAGGCGGGTCCGGCAGAAGGGGCAGGCCAAAAGCCGGTCCGTCTCGTCCATTATCACCAGCGCCCCGCACTGGGGGCAGCCGTGTTCGATCTGCCAGCAAGACCCGTTCACCTTATCCAATCGTGAATCTCCCGGTCTCCGGTCAATCGCTCCTTTGAAGAGAGCTCGAAATAGCACATGGCTATCCCCGTGTTCTGCAACCGGATCTCTTTGATCATTCTATCATGTCCGGGCGCCTTGCGATAATATTCTTTTTTGACACATAGAAATTCTTCCTTTATACTGCCGCCATCCAAGGGGGAAGTTCTTATCTGTAAACCGAAAGGAGGATGCCGTGAACCTGTCCATGGGAAACAAGAATGTGATCGTGGGGCTGTTGGCAATCATCTTCTATT
>MICJ01000043.1:0-12280 GCA_001830835.1 Syntrophobacterales bacterium GWC2_56_13
TGATTCGGACGAAGGGGCTCGGGAAAAGCCCCACCCAGAGCACGAAAACGGCAAGCGGCGTTAGATAAACAAATTCCCTTACATTCAAGTCTGTTAAGTCTCTTTTATCTTCCCTGCCCCAGACGATCTGTTTCAGAAGCCTCAACATGTAGGCGGCAGCCACCACCGCCCCCACCACGGCGAAGAAACCGGTGATTTTGCTTCTGGAAAAGGTGCTGATGAGCACATACAACTCGCCCACAAAACTGTTCGTCCCGGGAAAAGCAAAGGAGGAGACGGCAAACATGCCGAAAAAACCCACATAGACTGGCATGAATTTGCCGAGCCCGGCATTGTCGTAGATCTGGCGGCTGTGCGTGCGCTCGTAGATGATGCCCACCATGAGAAAAAGCGCGCCCGTAGTGACGCCGTGGTTGAGCATCTGGAGCATGGCGCCCACAAAACCGTACATCGTAAAGGTGAATATGCCCAGGGTCACAAAGCCCATATGGGCCACGCTCGAATAGGCGATCAGCTTTTTCATGTCTGTCTGGCTCAGGCAGACGAAGCCCCCGTAGATAATGGCAATAACGGAAAGAACGATCATGAAGGGGGCGAAATAGAAACTGGCCTGGGGAACGATGGGAAGGCAAAATCTCATGAACCCATATGTTCCCATCTTCAGGAGAATGCTCGCCAGAAACACGCTGCCCGCCGTCGGCGCTTCGGTGTGGGCGGCCGGCAACCACGTGTGAAAGGGAAACATGGGCACCTTAATCGCAAAGGCGATGGCAAAGGCCAAAAATACCCAGAACTGGAATTGGAAACTGTAGCCTTTGAACATCGCTTCGGGGATGCTGAAGGCGCCGTTCACAAGATAGAGGGCGATAATGGCGACAAGAAGAAACACGCTGCCGAACAGGGTATAAATGAAGAACTTAAGGGAGGCGTAATCCTTCTGCGGCCCGCCCCAGACTGCAATGAGGAGGTACATCGGGATGAGCATGGCCTCCCAGAAAATGTAAAAAAGGATAAAATCAAGAGAGCAGAAGACGCCGATCATCGCCGCTTCCATAAGCAGGATGCAGATCATGAATTCCTTCACCCGCTTCTCGATGGCCTTCCATGAGCAAAGGACGCAGATGGGCGAGATCATGGCAGTCAGCACGATCAGCATGATCGAGATGCCGTCCACCCCCAGGACATAGCCTATGTTATAGGCCGGTATCCAGGGTAGACGCTCGCCGAACTGGAAAAGCGGCGTACCGGCGTCAAAGTTGAAAAAAAGCGCCAGCGAGAAAAGCAGGGTAAGAATGCCCGCAACGAAGGCCGTAATCTTGATGTTGTTGTCGTCCCTCAGGAAAAGTATGAAGAGCACCCCCACCAAGGGTAGAAAGATCACTGTGGAAAGTATGGGGAACCCGAAGGGATTCATGATCAAGTATGGCGACATGGTTTCCATTCCTTAAAGACCTTTGTGCATCAAAACCGGCGTGTCAGGCGCCTATAAAATCAACCACAGGAGCGCAAAAAACAGGAAGAGCGAAAGGCCTATGTACGTCTGAATTCTTCCCGTCTGAAGCTTTTTTACGACGGCACCGAAATCCATGACGGAATAGGCCGTACCATCCACGACACCGTCGATCGCCTTCCGATCGAAGGTGTAGGAAAGTTCCGCATTCTTGAAAAGCGCGCTCAGTCCCAGCGTGCGGTAAAGCTCGCCCCACAACGTGTCAAACGGGGCGATGACCTTTTCGTCAAACTTCATAAAGAGCAGCGCGCCTTTGCGATAGAACCAATCGACATCGAGGTTGATCTTCACCTCCGGTGAGAGTGTTTTCACCAGCAGGTAGAAGACAAGCCCGGTAAAAGAAAGTATCTGCATCGTCTCCGACAGATGGGAAAGGTTATAAGGGTGGTACTCCACCGGAAAAGGCAGAAGAATATACAATGTCTGAGGGAAGACCCCGATGATGAAACACAGAAGGGCAGTAAGGCCCATGGCCCACAGCATATTCAGCGGAGGTTCCTTGGCCGGGAGAGGCTCTGCCGCTTCCTTGCCGAAGAAGGCAAAATAGGTCACCTTCAATCCCACGGAAAGGAAGGTCCCGATGCCGGCCAGATTCATCAACGACATGAGCCAGATCCTTCCCTCATGATGCGCCGCGGAGATGATCATGGATTTACTCACAAATCCGCTGAACAGGGGAAATCCCGAAATCGAGACGGCGCCCACAACGTAAAAGATCATGGTGAGCGGCATGTACTTGTATAACCCGCCGAGACGGCTGAGTTTCGCCGTCCCCGTCATATACAGCACGGACCCGGCGCCCATGAAGAGGAGCGCCTTGTAGAGGATGTGGGCAAAGGCATGGGCTGCGGCGCCGTTCACGGCCATGGCGGTGCCGATGCCGACGCCGGCCACCATGTAGCCCACCTGGCTGATGATGTGATAGGCAAGAACACGGCGGATGTCGTTTTCGATGACGGCGTAGCAAACGCCGAATACGGTCATCGCGGTTCCCATGATGGCGAGGATCTCAAAACCGGAAAAACCCCTGGCCAAGACGTAAACCGCCGTTTTGGTGGTGAAGGCGCATAAAAATACAGCGCCTTCCACGCTCGCCTCCGGATAGGCATCGGGAAGCCAGGCATGGAGGGGCAGCACGGCGGCATTCAGGGCAAACCCGGCAAGTATCAGGTATTCCGGCCAGGAGGCGTTGGCGGGAAGGATGCTGTCGAAGACGAAACTCCCGGTTTTGTAGTAATAGAGCATCATCCCGGAAAAGAACAACAGACCGCCGAAGACATGAAACAGGAGGTAGCGGAAACCGGCCTCGATGGATTTTTTCTCCTTCCGGTACCAGATGAGGAAGACGGAAGAGAAGGCCATGATCTCCCAGAAGATGAAGAGGGTAAGGTAATCGCCGGCGAAGACCGCCCCCAGGGCGCTCCCCACATAAAAGAAGCCGGCCATGTGGTGCCCGTCTTCTTCCCGGTGCAGGGCATAGAGGGCGCCTAAGAAGGCCATGATGACGAATACCCAGGCAAAGACCATGCTCAGCTTGTCAACGCGACCGAACAGTCCTTCCACGCCGAGAAAATGATAAGTCCCGTACATGCCGTACCGGGCAAGCGCTACGGATAGGATGGAAACAGCGGGAATAAGGAGGATAAACCCCTTCTTTACCTTCCCCTTGAAGAGAGGCAGGAGCAAGGCTCCCAGGAAAAAGAACAGCGCCGGATGAATCCACCTATCCATAATAATCCTCGTCCTTGCTCAGAAAGAAGTGCGCGATGCCCTTGCTTATCTTGATGAGTAAAAAGCAGCCCGCAAGGGCAAAAAAAGTCCAGAAGGCGTAAATCTTATCCACAAAGTAATGGGCATCCTCCCGCGGCAAAAGGATATCCAGCAAAACCAGTGCGCCCAGGAAGAGGAAAAAGGCCATCTTAAGCAGGGTGGCTTTCCCTCTCAAGTATTCTATGATTTTCAAAACATTCATGGTAACCCTCTCATCAGCGGGTTGTGCAAAACTGACCGCTGAACGTCCCTGCTGTCACTCCTCTAAAAGAGCTTCCCGATGAGCCCGACAAAGAAGTCGGGATACACGCCGAGCAGAAGCGAGATGATGGACGCCAGGACGAGGGGCACGACCATCGTCATGGGCGCCTCCCGGATATCTTTTCTGCTCCAGCGTTCCTTTTTCCCCTCAAAAAAAGCCCGGAAGGTGATCGGGACGAAATACCCGGCGTTCAGGATCGTGCTGGCCATCAGCACGATGAGGATCGGGATATTTTTAATCCCAAGGGCGCCGTTCAGCAGGTACCACTTCGTCACGAAACCGGCGACCGGCGGCGCACCGATCATGCTGAGCGAGGCCAGGGCGAAGGCCCCCATGGTAAAGGGCATGGCGTAGCCGATCCCCGCCATGTCGCTGATGTTTTTCTTGTGGTGGGCCACATAGATGGCCCCGGCGCAGAAGAACAGGGCGATCTTGCTGAATCCGTGATTGACGATATGAATGATCCCGCCCAGCACACCCGTATTGTCAAGAAGAGCCACCCCCAGGATGATGTACGATAACTGGCTGACCGTAGAATAGGCCAGTCTTGCCTTCAGGTCATCCTTTGTGAGGGCGATAATGGAGGCCGCGAGGATGGTGAAGGATACGAAGTAGGCCGTGACCAGGCCAATCCCCAGATCCTGCAGGATGTTTGTTCCGAACGTGGAAAGCATGACCCGGGAGATGCAGAACACACCGGCCTTCACCACGGCAACCGCATGCAGCAGGGCGCTGACGGGCGTCGGGGCGACCATGGCCGAAGGCAGCCAGTTATGGAAGGGCATGATGGCGGCTTTGGCAAACCCGGCGATAAAGAGCACATAGGTCACGGTGATCCACAGGTGATCGGCAGCAGCGGGAAACACGCCGGTGCGGATGTTGTCGGCAAAATCCAGCGTTCCCGTCATCACATACGTCAGGATAACGGCGGGAAGGAGCAACCCTTTCGACGTTCCCATCAGATAGACAAGGTATTTCTTGCCCCCGGCATAACCCTCCTCATCCTGATGGTGGGCTACCAGCGGATAGGTAAAGAGGGTGATGATCTCGTAGAAGAGATAGAGGGAAAAGAGCCCGCCCGAATAGGAAACACCCTGCGCTCCGAGGATGGCAATGGCAAAGCAGGTGTAGTACCGCGTCTGGGCATGCTCATTGAGGCTCCGCATGTAGCCGATGTTGTAGATGGAGGCAAATATCCACAGAAACGACGACACGATGCCGAAGATCAACGAGAGGGCATCCACCCGGAAATTGAGAGAGATGCCGGGGGCGATGGCGGAGAGGGTATACAGGATATGGCCGCCCCGCCAGATCGTGGGAACCATGGCCATCACGGAAATAAAGGTCAGCACGGCGCCGGCAACGGACCAGAACTCTCTCAGATTCGGCCGCTTAGCCGAAACCATGATGAGAATGGAGACCATGAGAACAATGCCGATCGGCAAAAGGGGTAGTGCGCTCTCAATAACCATAGGTCAGTCTTTCATCTCCTTCAGATCTCCGCCTTCGATGTGCCCGTATTTCCTGAAAATGAGGATGATGATGCCCAGCGCGATGGCCGCCTCAGCCGCGGCAATCCCCATGATGATGAGCGTAAAAGCCATTCCGTAGGCATTCTCGGGGGAAATAAACCGGTTAAGGGCTACCAGATTCAAGCCGGCGCCGTTCATAATCAGTTCCATGGACACAAGCATCCCGATGAGGGTGCGCCGGTACACCACGCCGGCAATCCCGCAAAAGAGCAAAAAAAGGGCAACAAACAAATAGATGTGCAAGTAGTTATAAAAAAAACCGGTCATTTGTTCCCCCTGGAAAAAAGGGCGAGCATAATCGCGCCTAAAATAGCCACCACAATAAGAAGCGATATGAGCTCGAAGGGCAGGACCAGATTGTCGAAAAAAAGGCGGCCTATCTCTTTCGTCGTCATGTCAAAAAAGGGGTTTCCTCCTCTCGGAAAGGTTCCCGTGACGAACCTGACGAACATGAAAAGGGTAACCAGGGCAACGCCCAAGGCCGCCCCGAATTTGCCGGCGGTCGTCCACTCCTTCGGTCTGCGGTAAAGTGGGCCGATCAGCATGACGGCAAAGGCGATCAGAACGGAAACGGCCCCCACATAGATAAGTATTTGCATCATGGCGAGAAAGGGACTATCTAAGTAGATATAAAGACCGGCTACGCCAAACATGGCGGTGACCAGCCCCATCAATGCATAGACGATGGAGCCGGATAAAATGGCCATGAGGGCGCCGCCCATGGTCACAATGATGATTAAAAGGAAGATTATTTCACCAAAATTCATGATGTTTTTTTCCTTTTTCCAAATTCCCTGACCAGATCGAAATGAAAATCCTCTCGTTTATAGCCCACGAGGTTGAAATCCGCTGAAAAGTCGAGGGCGTCGTACGGACAGACTTCCACGCAGATGCCGCATTGGCTGCAGGTGGTGAAATCGAGGATGTAGGAGGTGCCGGTCTTCCGCTTCTCCCCTTCCCGTTTTTCGCCGTCGACGCTGACGATCGACCCCGACGGGCAGGCCTTCACGCAGATCTGACAGGCAGTGCAGGCGTTCTTGTCCGGATTGTCTCTGTCGGCAACGAGCTTGGTATGACTGCGGAAGCGCGGGCTGATATTCAACAATTGGCGCGGATACTGGGACGTCACCACCGGCTGAAAGAACGCCCTGATCGTAACTCCCAGGCCGGCGAGCAAGGAACCCGCGCCTTTGATGAATGCCGAAGGTGATACCGTCATAGTTTTAAAAGCCCTCCCGTTAGCAGCAGGTTGATGAAAGCCAATGGGATAAGCGCTTTCCAGGAGATGTTAAGCAACTGGTCGAACCTCACCCGGGGAAAGGTCCATCTGAGCCACATGATGACGAAGACAAGGAGGTAAGACTTGAGCAGAAACCAGATGATCCCGGGTAAAAAGGGCCCCTGGTAGCCGCCGAGGAAGAACGTGACGGCAATGGCGCTGACGATAAAAATGTTCGTATACTCGGCAAGAAAAAAGAGAGCGAACCGCATGCCGGAGTATTCCGTGTGATAGCCCGCCACCAGCTCGCTCTCCGCCTCGGGCAGGTCAAAGGGGGTCCTGTTGGTCTCGGCCACGCTGGCGATAAAATAGATGCAAAAAGCGAGCGGTTGGTAAAAGACAAACCACAGACCTTTCTGCGCCTCCACGATGGCCTTTAATGAGAAAGAGTTGGTCATCATGATGACAGGCAAGAGGGCCAACAGAAGGGGTATCTCATAGGCGATGTTCTGGGCGACGCTTCTGATGGCGCCGATAAGGGCGTACTTGTTGTTTGACCCCCAGCCGGCCATCAGAATGGAAAGCACGGAAAGAGAAGAAAAGGCGAGGATAACCAGGATGCCTACGTTTATGTCCTTTACCTGGAGCGAGGCGTCAAAGGGAATGACGATAAAAGATACGAGAACGGGAACGAAGATGAGTATGGGGGCAAGAAAGTAAAGGGGTCTGTCCACTGCCCGCGGCGTCAGGATCTCCTTGCCGAGCAGCTTGAGCGCATCGGCGATCGGTTGTATCAAGCCGTAGGGACCGACCTCCTTGGGTCCGATCCGCCGCTGCATGTGCCCCGCCACTTTTCTTTCCGCCCAGGTCAATATCAGGGCGTTGAACACGACAAAAATGAGCACGCCGACGAGACCGGCAATCGTTTTTGCAGTTTTCCAGCCGATCATGCTTACTATTTGTTCCATTCAGCCATCACATAATTATCTATCTATTTCCGGTATGACCAGGTCAAGGCTCCCCAGGATCGCCACGGCATCGGCCAGCAGGTTCCCTTTCGCCAGCTCGGGAAATACCATCAGGTTGGAAAAAGAGGGTACGCGCCACTTCATCCGGTAGGGCGTGTCGCTTTCATCGCTTACGATATAGATGCCGAGCTCCCCGCGGGGCGTTTCCACCGTATGATAGACGTCCCCCTTCGGCGGTTTGAGTTTCTTCGGCGCCTTTTCCGTCATGATGGGGCCTTCGGGAAGTCTGGCCAAGGCCTGCTCGATGATCTTCACGGCGTTTTCCATCTCCTTTATACGCACGTGGTAGATATCGAGTGCATCGCCACGCGTTCCCACCGGAACATCAAAGTCCATTTCTCCGTAGGCGGCGCAGGGTTCCGTTTTTCTCATGTCCATCGCTATCCCGGTCCCCCTGAGCACCGGCCCGGAAACGGCCTGTTTTCTCGCCCTCTCCTTCTCAATGACGCCGATGCCTCTCGTCCGGTTGATAAAAATCACGTTACCGGTGACAAGCTTTTCATACAGGGAGAAGCGTCCCTTCATCCTCTCGACAAACGCCTTTGTTCCGGCGACAAAGGCGTCGTCCACATCGTTGTAGAGCCCGCCGAACCGGAAATAACAGTAGGTGAGCCGGGAGCCGGTGACCGGCTCGAGGATGTCGTTTATCTGCTCCCGGTCGTCGAAGACGAAAAGGAAGGGGGTGAGCGCCCCCAGATCGGCAAGGTAGGCGCCCAACCACATAAGATGGCTGGATAGCCTGTTGAGTTCCGTGGCAATGACGCGCACATAATTCGCACGGTCCGGCACGGCGATCCCGCACAGCCTTTCCACGGCGGTCACATATCCGAGGTTGAAGGCCATGGCGCCCAGGTAGTCCATCCGGCCCGTGTTGGCGAGAAACTGAAGATACCCTCTGTTTTCCGCCATCTTCTCATGCATGCGGTGGAGATAGCCGAGGACCGGGTCCGCCTCCTCGATATATTCGCCGTCCATCTTCAGCACGACCCGTAACACGCCGTGCGTACTCGGATGCTGAGGCCCGAGGTTGATAGAGAAGGTGTCCTCCCCCTCTCCCGGCCGGAATGAGCCGAGCGACCTTTTATCTTCATCGGAAATCGGGATCTGTCCCTTGCGCAGGGGGTAATAATCGATCCCCTCATGGAGAAAGAGGTAGGTCATATTGGGATGACCTTCGAAAGTAACGCCGAAAAACTCGCGGATCTCCCGCTCATACCAGCATGCGCAATCAAAGACGGTGGAAATCGTCGGGGCGACCGGTTTGGCGGGATCAATCTTCAGGGCGACCTTCACTTTGCAGAGGGACGCGTGGTTGCTGAAGATGTAAACCAGCTCAAGATATTCCCCATAGTCAACGCAGATCTCGGCGGCCAGATAGAAGCTCCGTTCGTCGAAGAAACGGGCGACCTGCAACAGCCCTCCTGAGGCGACCTCAAAGAAGAGATGGTAACCCCTCTCCCGATAGCTTGCCTCTCGGATCTCAATACCCTTAAGGGCGGCGCTCAGCTCTGCTTTAATTCTCTCTACCATCTGTTTTCCGGTCCGGGGAATCTTCTTTTCCCTGTTATTTTTTCCTCTAACTTCAAGAATCCTTCGAGAAGGCCTTCCGGTCTGGGGGGGCATCCGGGGACATACACATCCACCGGCACGAGGAGATCAACGCCTTCGATAACGTTGTATTGACCCTCGAAAACGAAAGGGCCGCCGGAGATGGCGCAGTTGCCCATCGCAATGACCCATTTGGGCGACGGCATCTGATCGTAGAGGGTGGTAAGAACGGGCGCCATCTTTTTTGTGACGGTGCCGGAGACAATCATGAGATCCGCCTGTCGGGGAGTGCCCCGGAAAAGACCCGCCCCGAACCGGTCGAGATCGAAGCGGGCCATGGCGGTAGACATCATCTCAATGGCGCAGCATGCCAAACCGAAGGTCATTGGCCAGAGGGAGTTGGCCCTGGCCAGATTAAGCACCTTTTCCACAACGGCAAATTTTACCGGTAGACCTTCCTTTTCCAGGTAAACACCCCTTTCCCCCAGGCATAGATGATTGCCAGGGCAAGGATTAGGACAAAACACAGCAATGTATAAAATTCGTACACCTTTTCACCTTTCGCATAGCTCAATGCGGCCGGGAAAAGGAAGAGTACATCCACATCAAAGGCGATGAAAATGAGGGCATAGATGTAATAGTGCATGCCGTACCTTATCCAGGCGCTCCCGTAAGGCTCGATGCCGCACTCATAGGTGTTGAGGGTTTTTTCTCCCCATGTCCGGGGAGCAAGAATATAGGCTATTATAATGGGAATTAGAGTAAACAGGATGGCGACAAAAAAGAAAAGCGCGACCGGGAAAAATTCTTCTAAATGATTCATAACGCAGCTATATCTTGCTATTCATCGAAAATAGCATGACACCCTGATGACCATGCTCGCGACGCGTTGAAAGGATAAACAGGTGCAGCCGTTCGCGGGACATCTATACTTGCGCCTGTACTGAAGTCAAGGGATCTTTTGCATAAATGTACGGAGCGACTAAAGACTCATGTCGATCCCTCAATCAGACTTCTCAGGCCTTCTTGCCGAATAATTTCGCCTTCAACGGGGCAATAACAGGCAGGTCAATCGGAAACCGGTCAGGGATGTGGGTGATTTTGTTCAGAAGGCGGTAGTCTCGTTGCCGCAGGCCTTGCCACTCTTTCACTAAAGTACCATCACGAGCAAGCGTACCCCCACCGCCCCCAGGGCAATCGCCAGCACGCGGATGATCCATCTTCCATGTATCTTGCTGGAAAGCCAGGCCCCCAGTTGCGCGCCAAGCAAGACGCCTACGGATAATAATATGGTGCGGTGAATGCCGTGCTTGAAAGCGCCGGTTGCAACATGGGTCAGTGTTCCTGTCAGCGCCATGTTGGCCAGGACAAAATGGGAAGTCGCGGTAGCAATGTGGACCGGAAAGTTCAACAGGTGCACCAGCACGGGCACGTGGATGATCCCCCCGCCTATGCCCAACAGGCTGGAAACGTAGCCTACCGCCAGGCTGACGGTTACCCCCAGAACCTGGTTATACGAGAAACGATGGACCGTGCCATCGGCCTCGGTTAGGGTGCACGCCCGGTGATTGGGCGGACAGGGCCGCTCTCCTTCCTTCCGGCCTTTGGGCTCAATGACCAGAAAGATGGATACGGCAATCAGCAAGAGGCCGAAGATACTATCAAAGAGACGTCGGGGAACATAGGCCGTAGTGAGGGCTCCCAGGATAGACCCAGGTATCGTCGCTGCCGAGAAGATCAGGCCGGAGCGATACTCTATCCGTTTCATGCGGGCATAGGCGATGGAGCCGGAAAGGGCATTGAAGAAGACAACGGCTAACGAAATGCTGGTGATGGCCTCCGGCATCTCCATGGGATAGAGCAAAAGCAAGATGGGCGCGAGCAGAAAACCGCCCCCGGCGCCGATCACTGTGCCACAGGCGCCGACGACAAAGCCCAGGGGAATCAGCCATAGATATTCTAAAGGCAAGTGTGACGACCTCGTAAAAAGTCAATTTTGCGGAAGAAAAGGTTTCCTGCACCCCCTTTGCGGGTGGTGATCGGACCTACTACAGAAGGGAAATACCTGTCAATTTTTTTGTGGGGAAATATCTCGCTTTACAATCGCCGTCCCTTTTGTTAATTTAGCCGATAATCCTTGGAAACAAGGCCGGAAAGGCCGGGGAGAAACGACGTCACCCGGACAGGAAACATCGACGGTCAGAAGCCTCATGAACAAACACGCCGCCCTCAGAATCACGATCCTGCTTATGCTGATCATCGCAGGCATTTTTATTTTCTTCCATTACGACCTCTACATCTTCTTCATCAGCCGGAAAAGGTTGATTCACTTCGTGACCTCTTTCGGCCCCCTCTCCGTTCTGATCTTTATCGGCCTCCAGATCCTCCAGGTCATCGTGGCGCCGATCCCGGGCGAGGTCAACGGCTTCATCGGCGGGTACCTCTACGGTCCCGTCCTGGGAACCCTCTATTCCACGATCGGCCTATCAATCGGCTCGTGGCTCGCCTTCGTCCTCGCCCGCTGGCTCGGCCTGCCCTTTGTGGAGAAGATCATCAACCCCCAGATCATCCAGAAGTACGATCACTTCATTGAGCACCGGGGAACCCTTATCACCTTCATTCTCTTTTTGATCCCCGGTTTTCCCAAGGACGCCCTTTCCTATATCATCGGACTCAGCCACATGAAGACCTCGATCTTTCTCCTTGTCTGCACCTCCGGACGGCTCCTGGGCACCACCATGCTCTCCATCAGCGGAAACTACGCCCGCAATGACCAGAATGTCGCCATGTTGACCATTCTCGGGATCTGCGCCCTGCTTGTGCTTCTGGCATATTACTACCACGAGGAGATCCTCAACCTGGTGAGGAAAAAAAGGGCGCCCTGAAAGGAGAAAGGAGGTAGACAGCCTTGGAATCGATCTTCAATGACTTCATTATCATTTTTGTTCTGATCCTGGCGAACGGATTTTTCGCCGCCTCCGAACTGGCCGTCATTTCGGCGCGAAAAAGCCGGATTGCCAGCCTATCTGCAGCCGGCAATCCGCAGGCCAAGCTCGTCGAACAGATCCAGAAGGACCCCCACCGCTTTCTCGCCACCGTCCAGATCGGGGTCACGGTCATCGGTTCACTCGCCTCGGCAATCGGCGGCGCTGCGGCAATCCAGTACCTCAAGCCTTTGCTGAGGGCCACCCCCTTCCCGATTGTCCAGCATGCGGCGGAGCCCCTCTCCATCGCTATCGTCGTGGTCGGGATATCGTACCTCTTCCTTGTCCTCGGCGAACTGGCCCCAAAGACCATCGGCCTGCAGTACGCGGACCGGATAGCCATGGGTGTCGCCCGGCCGATCCACTTTTTGTCGATCATCGCGGTGGTCGCGGTCCGGTTTCTCACCTTTTCCAACCGGATCATCCT
>MICJ01000043.1:12368-19208 GCA_001830835.1 Syntrophobacterales bacterium GWC2_56_13
GGCGCGCTGACCGAGACCGAACACCGGTACATCAAGAACATCTTCGAGTTCACCCACACCTCTGTCCGGGAGGTCATGGTTCCCCGGACCCGGATCGTAGCCCTGAACCTCGATCTGTCGCGGGCGGAGATCCTCCGGACCGTCCAGGAGAACATGTACACCCGTTATCCGGTTTATCGAGGCGACATGGACCATGTGATCGGTTTCGTCCACACGAAGGACATCCTCATCGGGAGGATGTCCACGGGAACAGATTTCGACATCGCCGGGATCATCCGGCTCCCCCTTTTCGTCCCGGAGGGAAAGAAGGTGAGCAGCCTCCTCAAGGAGATGCAGCGCAAGCGGATCCAGATGGCGCTGGTCATGGACGAGTACGGCATCCTGAGCGGTCTCGCCACGACGGAAGATCTCCTCGAAGAGCTTGTGGGTGAAATCGAGGACGAGCACGACGTGGGCGAGGCGTGCCGGTTCCAGAAACTGCCTGACGGGAGCCTGCTTGTGGACGCGCTCATACCCATTAACGAACTGGAAAAGCTGCTCGGAATCAATCTCGGGGAGGGGCTTCCCTACGACACGCTGGCGGGTCTGATCTTGGACCGCCTGGGACGGTTTCCTGAGAAGGGCAAAATCCTGGAATGGCATGATTACCTCCTCACCTGCGAGGAGGTGACGGAGACGTCCATTCTGAAGGTCCGGATCGCCCCGCTCGAGAAACCCGGCGGTTCCAAGAACACCCCATAGGAAGACGGAAAATCTAAAAAAGGCTGAAGAATCATCACAAAGCCGCCCGGCCTATCTTCTGAGACGCGGGTCGAGGGCGTCGCGAATCCCCTCGCCCAGGAGGTTGTAGCCTAAGACGGTGATCAGGATGGCGAGCCCCGGGTAGAGGGAGAGCCACCAGGCGATGTCGATATTGTCCTTCCCCGCCGTGAGGATGTTCCCCCAGCTCGGCGTGGGCGGCTGGACCCCGATGCCCAGGAAGCTCAGGGCCGACTCCGTCAGGATCGCCCCCGCCACACCGAGGGTCGCCGTAACCAGGACCGAGGCCATCGCATTGGGCAGGATATGCCGGAAGATGATCCTGAGATCGCCGGCGCCGACAGCCCGGGCCGCCAGGACGAAGTCCCGCTCCCTGAGGGCGATGAAGTCCGCCCTGACGAGCCTCGTCACCCCCATCCAACTGGTCAGACCGATGACGATCATGATGTTCCAGATGGAAGGCTCCAGGATCGCGATGACCGCCAGGATGAGAAAAAAGGTGGGAAAACAGAGCATGATGTCCACGAACCGCATGATGAGGGCATCCGCCCAGCGGCTGTAATAACCGGCCAGGGCGCCGAGGATCGTTCCGATGAGGATGGCGATCCCGGTCGCGACGAAACCCACCTTGAGCGAAATCCCCGCTCCCCAGATCATCCTGGACAAAACATCCCGCCCGAGAGGATCCGTTCCGAAGGGGTGCCCCCCCGACGGAGGGGCAAGGACGTTCTTCAGGTCGATGGCGTTCGGATCGTAAGGGGCAAACCAGGGCGCCAGGAGGGAGACGCAGAAAAGGAAAAAAACGATGACGCTCCCCGCGACCGCCATCCGATTCTTCAGAAATCTTTTCCGGAAATCATTTCCCATCGTCTTCCCCATCAGGAAACCCTGATTCGCGGATCGGCCAGACCGTAAGAAACGTCGGCAATCAAATTGCCGAGCAGGGTGAGTACGGCGCCGATGAAGAGGATCCCCATGACGACCGGGTAATCACGGGCCATCACCGCCATGTAGAAGAGCTGCCCCATTCCCGGGATGGCGAAGATCGTCTCGAAGATCACGCTCCCTCCAATGAGCCCCGGCACGGAAAGACCGAGAATGGTGATGACCGGAAGCAGGGCGTTTCTCAGGGCGTGCTTGTAGATGACGATCCGCTCGGAAAGACCCTTCGCCCGCGCCGTCGTGATGTAATCCTGGCGGACCACCTCCAGCATGTTCGCCCGCATATAACGGGACAGCCCGGCGAGCCCCCCGAATGCGGACAGGAGCACCGGCAGGATGAGGTGCCGGACCAGATCCCAGAAGGCCATCCCCGGCGGCAGGTATTCATAGTTCAGGGAACGGATCCCGGAGATGGGAAGCCATCCTAAATGAACGCCGAAAAGGATCATAAGCAGGAGGGCGAGCCAGAAGGTGGGAACGGCGAAGCCGACAAAGACGAAGACGCTGGTGACCCGGTCAAAAATGGAATCCTGGCGGACGGCGGAGATCACCCCGAGCGGGATGGCGATAAGGAAGATCAGGAGCATGGAGAGGACGTTCAGGAGGATCGTGATCGGCAGTCGCTCCAGGATCTTGTCCGCCACCGGCCGGCGGTCCGTCGAAAAGGAGATCCCCAGGTCGAGGACCGCCAATTTTCCCACCCACCTGAGATACTGTTCAGGGAGAGGCTTGTCCAGGTCGTACATCGCCCGGAGCCGCTCCTTCATTTCTACGGAGGCGCGGGGGTTCATCTGGGTCTGAAGATCGGTGGGAGAGCCGGGCGCCTGGTGCATTACCGTAAAACAGATGACCGTGATCCCGATCAGGAGCGGCGCCATGAAGAGCAGTCTTTTGGCGATATAACGGAGCATCGTTTCCGATTTCCTCTCTTCTTAACCCGGCAAGGGGAAGAGCACTCTCACAGCCACTCCAGCAGTTTCATGGACCGGATATTCTCCAGCATCTTCCTTAGGTTCTTTTCCGAATGGGATTCGATGGTGAGGATCGGCTTCAGGTTCCTCTCCCGAACCATCGCCAGCAGCTCGCCGAACGGGAAAGTCCCCTCCCCCACCGGCAGGTGTTCATCGGCTGTGCCGTGATTGTCGTGGATGTGGATCTCGCAGAGTCTCTCACCCAGGGTCTCCATCCACTCCATAAGCGGCGCGCCGGCGAAGGCGTTGAAATGTCCCGTATCGAAACAGAACCGGAATTTCGGCGAATCGAGTGCGTCGAGAAGAAGCCGCAGGTGATGGGGATCCCGCTCGTAGACGTTCTCCAGGGCGATGATCGTCTGCGTCTCCCGGACATACCCGCTGAGATGCCGCCAGGTCTCGAGGCTGTTGGCGAGCCACAGTTTTTCACCGGAGATATAGTATTTCTCGTCGAAGGAGGGGTGGCAGACGACGGAACGCGGCCGGAACCAGGGGATCAGTTCAAAAACCTGCCGGAGTCGGTCCAGTGTCGCCTGCCGGATCCTGGGGTCGATCGCCCCGGGCCTCAGGTCCATAAAGGGGGCATGGAACGTGACGGAAAGCCCCGCATCCGTGAGGCGGTCGGCTGTCTCTCGAAAATCGGCCTCCGGGAAACGATCGAGGTCGTGGTGGCTGAAACCGATCTCCGGATGGATCCCCTCCCGGATCACCATCGGCAGCAGCTTCTCCCGGAGGAGGTAGAAGGGCACATGAACCTGGACTTTTTTCAGAATCTCACGCATGCAGATCTCACCGAAGTTGGCTGTAGCGCTCCGTTTACCACAAGCGGCCCCTTTTCACAACCGGCGATTCAGGCCGGACGGCCATTGACAGGAGCCCCGCGTTCTGCTATTGAAAACAAACGGTTATTCTCGTGAACGTCCGCAGGACGAGAAGATGCGGCCCCCGGAGCCTTTGTTCCGGCAGAAAGAAAAGAGGAGGGAGATTGGTAAAAAAAAAGGAAAGCGAGTCGCGGAAGAGTGCGCTTCGGTGCGTCAACGCATCTCTGGAGAAAAAGGCGAAGGATCTCGTCATCCTCAACATAAAGGAGCTCTCCGCCTTTGCCGATTATTTCATCATCTGCAGCGGGAGCTCCGACCGGCAGGTACGGGCCATCGCCTCGGCGATCCAGGAGAACATGAAAAAAACGGGGATCCTGCCCCTGGGCGTTGAGGGAGAAGCAGCGGGGAGATGGATCCTCATGGATTACGACGACGTGATCATCCATATCTTCCTCGAAACCGTCCGGACCTTCTATGACCTGGAAAGGCTCTGGGCGGAGGCGCCCCGAATGGCCGTTCCCGACGAGACGGCTTCTCTGACGGCGTTGGCACGGGGGATGTAATCTTGAGAGAGATCCTGACCGGGATTGCCGACGTGATCTTTCCGCCCCGCTGCCTCACCTGCGGCGTCATCAGGGATAGTCACGGCCCCCTCCCCTTCTGCCCTCCCTGCTCGACCGGGATCCGCTTCATCCGCTCCCCCCTCTGTCCCAGTTGCGGCATCCCCTTTGCCTCCCCGGAAGGGGAAGACCACCTCTGCGGGGAATGTCTCGTAACGGAGAGGCCCTATGCGGTCGCCCGTGCGGTAGGATATTATGAAGAAACGCTCCTGACGGCCATCCACCTGTTCAAGTACCGGGGGAGGACGGGGATCGGCGAGGTCCTGGGAAAAATAATGGCCGATTTCGCCGGCGGGATATGGGATATGAATGTCTTTTCACTGATCCTGCCGGTCCCGCTGCACCGCAAAAGACTGCGGGAGAGGGGTTTCAACCAGGCGGTGATCCTGGCGCGCGAGCTCTCAAAGAAGTTCTCCATCCCGCTCGACTTCACGGCGCTTCGGCGTAAGGTTCCGACAGCGCCCCAGGTCGGCCTGGGACGGGAGGAGCGGTCGGCGAACGTCCGGGGGGCCTTCGCGGTGAGGAAGCCGGAAAGGATTGCCGGCCGGAGGATTCTCCTGGTGGATGACGTCTTCACTACGGGGAGCACGCTGACGGAGTGCGCGGGCGTCCTCATGCGGGCAAAGGCGGAAGCGGTCGCCGTCCTGACTCTGGCAAGGGCTGTTCACGATCACGATATAGCGACTGTGTCCGCTCCGGAGCCGTTTTCCGGATAATGGCATGGGGATGGGGGGGGAACTGAAAGGATGAAGAAGATTTTGACCTGGGAAGAACTTAAAAAAGAGGCGGATCGCCTCCGGGGCAAGGGAAAGAAGATTGCCTTCACTAACGGCTGCTTCGACATCCTCCATGTGGGCCATGTCCAATATCTCCGGGAAGCGCGCAAGACGGGGGACCTCCTTATCCTCGGCCTGAACAGCGACGCCTCCGTCCGGGCGATCAAGGGTGAGAAGCGGCCGCTGGTTCCCCAGGAGGAGCGCGCCGAGGTCGTCGCGTCGCTCATGTCGGTCGATTACGTCACCGTTTTCGACGAAACGACGCCGCTGAAGCTCATCGAGTACCTGCGACCGGACATCCTCGTCAAGGGGGGTGACTGGAAGGAGGAGGCGGTCGTGGGACGCGACGCGGTCCGTTCCTGGGGAGGAAAGGTCGTCATCGTCCCGATGACCGAAGGGGCCTCCACGACAAACATCGTGGAAAAGATCCGCCGGGTCTACGGGATAGGTTGAAATGACGACTATTTCCAGCCCCGTTCTTTTTTTTCTTTACAAAATCCTCTCCATCATGTAAGAAAGATTCCCCAAATCGATCATTAGGAGATTAGGTGAGCGAAGTGCCGAAAACGACCCTGACATCTGGGAAAGTGGAGTTCTTCAGACACATGCTGGCCCTGAAGATCAACGACCTTCTGGGAGAGGCGGAAAAGACCGTGTCGGAGATGACGAGCAGCGTCAAGGAGAACTATCCCGACCCCAACGACCGCGCCTCCCTCGAATCGGACCGGAATTTCGAACTCCGGATCCGCGATCGGGAGAGAAAGCTGATCCTCAAGATGCAGGAGGCAATCAAACGGATGGACGACGGCGTCTTCGGGATATGCGAGGTCTGCAACGGACCGATTTCCGAAAAGCGGCTTATGGCCAGGCCGGTGACCACCCTCTGCATCGACTGCAAGATGAAGCAGGAAAAGATGGAAAAGCTCAAGGGGGAATAACCGCCCGTACTCCTGCGACTCCGAACGGCGACGTTCTACCTGCCGATCCCCTCTCGCTTCCCCTGTGCCACGGGGAGCGAAGAGGGGGTTTTTTTGAGGACCATGCCGGATGTTTGTCAGGGTTGCCATCCAGATCCCTTCCGCAAAGACCTTCATCTATGCCGTTCCCGAGACATTCGTCACCGCCGTCGCCGTGGGAAAGCGGGTCCTTGTCCCCTTCGGAAAACGGCGCGTGACCGGCTACATCGTCGAAACCATGATCGAGGCGGTCTGCGACCGTACCGTCCGCGATATTCTCGATCTTCCCGATCCCGAACCCCTCTTTGATAAAGACGCTCTCGCCTTCTACGATTGGATCTCCCGTTACTACCTCCACCCGCTGGGAAAGGTTCTGGGCGAACTCCTCCCGGGAGGAATCGACGTGAAGAGCGACCGGTGGCTCCGCCTCGCCGAAATGTCCGCGACAACGGATCACCGCGTCTCTGCCGGACAGCGGGAGATCCTGGAACATCTGGCCTCCTGCCCGGAAGGTCTTCCTCTGAGCCGTCTCCGCAAGGCACTGGGGAAAAACGCAATCTACGGCGATCTCCGTCTGCTCGAAGCGGCAGGGCTGGTGGTCTCCGAGCAGCGCCTGAACCGGCCGCCGGTCCGGCCTAAAAAGGAGAAATGGGTCGGTCCGACCGCCGAAAAACCCTTCGGAATCAATCTGACCGCAAAGCAGTCGGCCATGGTCGAGTTTATTCGGGAGCGTGGTGAGATACCGGTCAGCAATTTGCACGCATTTTTCAAGAATTCTGCCTCATTTCTCAGGAATCTGAAAGGAAAAGGCGTCATCCGCCTCTATGAGAAGGAGGTTGTCCGCGGACCGGGCAGCGCCCCGGAGATTGGGAACAATGGGAACGGGATCACCCTGAACGAGGCGCAGATCGCGGCGCTCGGCGAGATCCGGGAATGCCTCGCCGCGGGCCGGTTCTCCCCCTGCCTCCTCCACGGCGTGACGGGAAGCGGCAAGA
>MICJ01000043.1:19261-20415 GCA_001830835.1 Syntrophobacterales bacterium GWC2_56_13
ATCTATCTCGTCCCGGAAATCGCCCTCACAGCGCAGCTGCGCTCCCGCATCTGCGGCCGCTTTCCGGAGCGGGAGATCGCGGTTCTCCACAGCGGCATTTCCCGGAGCGCCAGGTATGACCAGTGGAAGCGGATCAGGAGGGGAGAGGTGCGGGTGGTCGTCGGCGCCCGTTCAGCCCTCTTTGCGCCGGTAGAGAACCTCCGGCTGATCATCGTGGATGAGGAGCATGACCCTTCTTACAAACAGGACGACCGGCTCCGTTACAACGCCCGCGATCTCGCCCTGGTCAGGGGCAGGTTCTCAAAGGCGACGGTGCTCCTGGGGTCCGCCACGCCGGCTATCCAGAGCTATTTTCACGCGGCCGACGGTCGTTACCGCTACCTGACCCTCCCCGCCCGGATCGATGACCGGCCCCTTCCTCTTGTCGAGGTGGTCGATCTGAGAACGGAAAGAAACGAAAAAGGGATGACGCCGCTTCTTTCCCGCACCCTCATAGAGGCGATCCGGAAGACCCTGGATAGCGGGAAGCAGACCCTCCTTTTTCTCAACCGCCGGGGTTTTCACACTTATCTCTTCTGTCCGGACTGCGGCCACGCCTTCTCCTGCCCGAACTGCGATATCGCGCTCACACACCACGCCGCCGAGGGCGTCCTGAAATGCCACCACTGCGATTTCACCGTAAAGGCCGCCGACCTCTGTCCTGCCTGCCGGGGGAACCGCGTCCGCAGCTACGGCGCAGGAACGGAGCGGATCGAGGAGGAAGCAGGGAAACTCTTCCCGGGCGCCCGCATCACCCGGATGGACAGCGACACAACCTCCCGGAAGGGTGATTCGGAAAGGATCCTCCGCGGTCTCGACCGGAGGGATATCGACATTCTCATCGGCACGCAGATGATCACCAAGGGGCACGACTTTCCGGAGATTACGCTGGTCGGAGTCATCGCTGCCGACGCCTCCCTGAACATCCCGGATTTCCGGGCCGCCGAGCGGACCTTCCAGATCCTGACGCAGGTGTCGGGACGGGGCGGCCGGGGCGATCAACCGGGCAGGGTCGTCGTCCAGACCTTCAACCCCGGCCATTACGCCATCCGCCGGGCGCAGGAGCACGACTATGCCGGATTCTACGCCGACGAGCTCCCCTTGCGCCGGCAGTT
>MICJ01000043.1:20530-20621 GCA_001830835.1 Syntrophobacterales bacterium GWC2_56_13
CTCGCCGGCGCGAAGGCGGATGTCATCGGCCCCGCCGAATCCCCTCTCGCCCGGATCAGGGGGAGGTACCGCTGGCAGCTCCTCCTCCGGG
>MICJ01000043.1:20661-23301 GCA_001830835.1 Syntrophobacterales bacterium GWC2_56_13
GCTGGAAGGGGCAGGACACGACGGCCTGGATATCCAGGTGGACGTGGATCCCGTCAATTTCATGTAGGAGGTTCGAGATATGCCCAAACCGCGCCTGCTTTTCATGGGAACGCCCGACTTCGCCGTCCCGGCACTGAAAGGTCTGCTCCTGAACGGTTATCCCGTCATCGGCGTCGTCACGCAGCCCGACCGCCCGCAGGGGCGGGGGCGGGCGACGGCGCCCCCTCCGGTCAAGCTCCTCGCCGAAAGTCTCGGTCTGACGGTCCTTCAGCCGGAGAAAGTGGGACACTCTTCCTTTCTCGAAATTTTCCGGGAGGTCGCACCGGATCTCGTTATCGTCGCGGCCTTCGGTCAGATCCTCCCCAAAGAGATCATCCACGTCCCGCGGCAGGGCTGCATCAACATCCACCCGTCGCTCCTGCCGAAGTACCGGGGGGCGGCGCCGATCAACTGGGCCCTGATCCGGGGCGAGGAGAAGACCGGCGTCACGATCATGCGGATGGACGAGGGGGTCGATTCCGGCGACATCCTCCTCCAGGAGGAGACGCCGATCAAACCGGAGGAGTCATTCGGCGAGCTCCACGACCGTCTCGCGAAAATGGGCGCAGAGCTGCTCCTGACCGCCCTCGCCATGCTGGAAACAGGCACGCTCCAGCCACGGCCGCAGGACCACAGACTCGCAACCCCGGCCCCCCGCCTCAGACGGGAGGATGGCCTGATCCGCTGGAACGCCGATGCGTGGAGCATCGTCTCACTCATCCGGGGGCTCTCCCCGCTCCCCTGCGCCTACACCTTCCTGGACGGGAAGAAGCTGAAGGTCTTCGCGGCTGCGATAGAGGAATCGGCCGTCGCGGAGTCGCCGGGAACGGCCGCTGGAGAGACCGCCGCCGGACTCCGCATCGCAGCGCTGAACGGGTATGTCTCATTGAAGGAAGTCCAGTTGGAAGGAAAAAACCGGCTGCCAATCCGCGATTTTCTTATGGGCTTCCGGATCGTTCCCGGGCAGGTTCTGGGCTGAGAGGTGCAGGGCATGAAAAACTCCCCCCGTCGGCTCGCTGTCGAGATCCTGAACCGGATCGATGAGGCTGCGGCCTATGCCGAACCCCTCTTGGACGCCGCGCTTTCCGGAACGGCGCTTGCGAACCCCCATGATCGAGGGCTTCTCACCGAACTCGTCTATGGCACGCTCCGGATGCGGGGCCGTCTGGACTGGATCATCGGTCAGCTCTACCGGGGGGATGCCGCCGCGCTGGAAACAGGGGTCCGGAACATCCTCCGGACGGGGCTCTACCAGCTCTGGTACACCGACCGGATCCCTCCCTTCGCCGCGGTCAACGAGGCCGTCGGCATCGCCAGAAAGACCTGCCCCGCCGCCTCGGGGCTGGTGAACGCCCTCCTCCGGACCGCCCTTCGGAAGAAGGACGCCATCGCCTGGCCCGATATGGCCAAGAGCCCCGGGAAAGCGATCTCCGTCATCCACTCCCACCCCCGGTGGCTCGTCGAGCGCTGGCTCGACGAGTTCGGCATCGACGAAACCATTGCGATCTGCCGGGCGAACAACGCCGTCCCGCCGCTTGCGCTCCGCGTAAATTCTCTGAAGGCGTCGCGCGAGCAGGCGGTCGCGGCGCTCGCGAAAGAGGGCATTGCCGCCGAATCGGCGCCCTTTTCCGCCGACGGCATCATCCTCGCCTCCCCTGCCGCCGGCCTCCGGGAGACAGCCTCCTGGCGGGACGGCCTGATCCGGATCCAGGACGAGGCCTCTCAGCTCATCGCCCTTCTTCTCTCTCCGGAACCCGGCGAGAGTCTCCTCGATCTCTGCGCCGGGACGGGGGGAAAGACCCTTCATCTGGCCGCACTAATGGAGAACCGGGGGAGCATCACGGCCGTCGATCTCTACCCGGACAAGCTTCGGCAGCTTCAGGAAGAGGCAGGACGACTTGGCGTGACCATCGTGGAGACACAGGTTGCAGACGCCTTGGCGTTGCCGGAAACCTTTCGAGACGCCTTCGACCGGGTCTTATTGGACGCCCCCTGCTCGGGCCTCGGCACGATCCGGCGGAACCCGGAGATCCGCTGGCGGCTCGCCCCGAAGGATCTCAACAACTGCATGCAGATCCAGAAACGTCTGCTCCGAAGCGCCGCGGATTGCGTCCGGCCGGGCGGCCGCCTCGTCTACAGCGTCTGCACCGTTACGCCGGAAGAAAACGAAGCCGTCATCGAGGATCTCCTCAAAAACCGCCCCGATTTTTCGCTCATCAAACCGCCGATCGCAGGAGGGATTCCACCTGAGCTCATCGATCCAGCAGGCTTCTTCCGGACCTTCCCCCATCTTCACGGTACGGATGGCTTTTTCGCCGCCCTCCTCATCCGCAACGCCTGAAAGGCCGGCCCTTTCGGCAAAGGTTACCTCCCACCACCCCTATATGTCGGTTTCATTCACCATATCCTCGCCGATCATTTCTGACGCCAGGATCAGCCAGAGCCGGGTTTCCCGGCGATTGGCCGCATCTGCCGGTTACGCAATAATTTCATTCAGTCCTTCTATCGCTTGGGTCAACTCTTTCAGAGATGCTTTGCCGATGACTTTCCCGATCCTCTCTGTGGACAGTGTTCGGATTTGGCTGATCTTGATCCATGATT
>MICJ01000044.1:0-895 GCA_001830835.1 Syntrophobacterales bacterium GWC2_56_13
CACCTGACCGGAGTAAAGAAGGCATTCGGATGTGCAGTAGAGTTACGGGAACATAGGGAGAGCGGCGATAAAGGGGGTTTTATTTGTCAAGGGTAATTTATCACAATCTGTTGTGTCGAGAAATGAAGCCATTCCGGGAAGAAGGCACGACGGTTCACGGATCATCCTTCCCGGACTATCTGGTTGGCAGCACCTTTTGCTATTGTAATCTTCCGTGACATTAGGTAAAATATTTATATTGCCTGCTTTTCATGCAAACCCTATGTGATAAAAAGAGGCAATTCAATGAAACTGATTATTGTTCGGCATGCGGCGGCAATTGAACGGATAGCGGATGTTTCTGAGGAAAAAAGATATCTGACCCCTGAAGGGAGGGATTTTTTTCGCAAGACGGCCCGGACGATATCACAGCAGGGCATTAATCCAACGATGATTCTTACCAGCCCTTTAATTCGGGCGGTACAGACGGCGGATATCCTGGCGGAGGCCATATCTTACCTTGGGCCGCTTGTGGTGGCCGACGAACTGGCACCCGGGTTTGACAAAAGCGCCCTCCAGAACCTTCTCAACACGTTTCAACCGCTCAAAGAACTAGCGATCATAGGACATGAACCGGATCTGAGCCTCCTCATTGCCTCGTTCCTGTCGCTGCCCGATGGCTTCAACTTCAAAAAAGGGGCAGCGGTAAAACTTAACATAGATTCGACAACACTTGGCAAGCCGGCGGTTTTCAAATGGCTTGCCGTCGGCAATAAACTGGTAACAAACGGTAAAGAAGCTTTTGGAAGGTAGTCTCACATTGACCACAAAAAGGAGATGTTATGGCACCAACAATGAAGGAGCTTCAAAGGATAAAAGGCATCGGACCCATATTTGCCCAACGTTTTCTCGAAGC
>MICJ01000044.1:922-5624 GCA_001830835.1 Syntrophobacterales bacterium GWC2_56_13
TGCTGCCGGTGAAGAGGGGCTGAACAATATCCGGGGGATTAACGCGCAGATGGTGCAGTCAATCTTGACCCAGGCCAGCGAAATGGCCGGCGAAGTGGACAAAACCCGCACCGAAAAGGTGAAGGAGTTGAAGCAAAAGGCTGCTTCCGTGATGCATCAGGTCCAAGATATAGCCCTGAATGTGCGCAAGCGTTTCAAAAAAGAGGCTGCCGGCAAAAGGGGTAAAAAAGTAAAGAAAGAAATAGCAAAGATTATCGCCTCTCTGGAAAAAGTAGAAGGCAAACTCCAGACCAAGGTGAAAAGAACCAGCAAAGTCCTGGTCAAAGCAGAAAAAAAGCTGGCCGGTCTAACGGAAACGGGGCTCAAAGGACTGGAAAAAGGACTAAAAAAGACCAGGCAGTTGCTAAAGAAGAATTTACCTAAATGAACGGTTCTGGAAAAGCGTCGATCCCGGACGATGCATGACGGTGCAAGTATAGGATAGAGATATTACAGGTCGATGACAGATGTGCTAATGTTTCCCCATCGCCGTTTCATCGGTGAGCAGGTGATGCGCATAAAGACCGGCTTCCGGATGCTCTTTTTGCACGGTAACGATCCTCCAGATATCGAGACGGTCACTGATGATCATTTCCTGCAGTTTGTCGTTCTCTGGTTCCCGCTTCGTTTATGGGCTGTAATCTCCAATTTTCCAAACGCCTTTTTCACGGAAAGCCGGAATCGTCTGTCTGCGGGCGGCGTTAAGCAGTGTGTTGATCGATTTCTTCTGCGTTTTTGCGAAATCGGCAAGCGAGGTTATCATCTCGCCGCGAAGATAGGTAATTCTTTTGTGAAGCGATTCCATCAGGGCGAGTGTTACAATCTTCTCCATCATTTTTGCATTTTTCGAATCGCGGTATTCACTGAAGGATGCATAATAAATCCGTTTCTCTTTATCCCGAATGATGATGCAAGGGAAACCCGATCGCATGAGCTGGAAATTGATGATCACTCGACCCATCCTGCCGTTGCCGTCGCAAAACGGATGGATAGTTTCGAAATCAAGATGGAATTTTGCGATCTTGTCGGCGAAGTAATTATTGTGGTCTGCGGCAAATTCCCGCAGAATTGTCTCCATCATCTGTTCGACGTGTTCCGGGGCCGGAGCTATATGGGTGCCAGCGCGGACATATTCGCCCGTGGTGCGGAAACGCCCCGCAATAGCATCGTTGATAGCGTTGAATTCTCAATGGCGTTTGAATTGAAAACGCTTTCAGGAAGTTCGGACTCATCAATAATGTTTTAAGTAAGGATTCTTTGCCCTTGGTAAGCCGGTGGTATTCGGCCTTAAGGTCTTTGATTTCATTTTTCACGGGATTTGTTGTTGCCATAAATAAATTATACCCGATGCACTGGTTTTTGTCAAAGCATCGTTAATTTAACGCGAAACAAGCATTAATTAACGTTTTTTAAATCTCTACGGGTCAAATTCCCCGAAGCTTGCTTCTCTCGTAGCAGCTTGCGATATCCCAAGCGCCTTGGCAATCTTTTCAAGGGTAGCGTTACGCGGTTTTGCGCCGTAGGCGAAGGCTTCAATCCTTCAGGGCGCCCATCGTGAGGCCCTGGACGATGGATTTCCGCACGAAGAAGGCGAAGATCGAGACCGGCAGGACGATCAGGGCGGCGACGGCGCCGATCCCGGCCCAGTCGATCTTTCCGTAGGAGATGAAGTTATAAACCGCGACCGGCACAGTTTTCGTCTTCGGACCGGAGAGGATCAGGGTGAAGAGAAACTGGCTCCAAGAGAAGATGAAAGACATGATCGCCGAGGTGGCGATGCCGTGCTCACGCTTTTTCGTCGGTGAATTTGTAGCCGATGCCGCGCACGGTCAGGATGTACCGCGGGTTTTCCTTGCTGGTTTCGATCGCACCCCTCAGGCGGCTGATATGGACATCCACGGTGCGCGGTTCCACAAATGCCTCGTCCCCCCAGACGCGATCGAGCAGTTGCTCCCGGCTGTACACCCGGCCGGGGTGGCTGATGAGGAATTGAAGCAGCCTGAACTCGCGGGAACTCAATTCGACCGGCTTGCCATCCACCGTCACCTGGTAGGACTTGAGATCGACGTGGAGCCCGGCATAGTCCAGCGATTCGGGCATATCGTCATCGGGAAGCCGCTCCGAACGCCTAAGGACCGCGCGGATCCGGGCGATGAGTTCCCGGACGTGAAACGGTTTGGTGATGTAGTCATCCGCCCCGACCTCCAGTCCCAGAATCTTGTCGACGGAATCCGACTTCGCCGTCAGCATGATGATCGGCAGGGCGACCGTCGCGGCCTGGCGCCGGATCATCCGGCAAACCTCCATCCCGGAAATTTCCGGCATCATCAGGTCGAGGATGACGAGGTCCGGTTTGTCCGCGTTGATCATCTCCCAGGCCTTTTGCCCGTCAAAGGCCTTGACGACGGCATAGCCTTCCCGTTCCAGGTTGTAAGCAATCAGTTCGACAATGTCCTTTTCATCATCGGCAATGAGGATCTTTTTCTGTGTCATGTCGCCTCCGGAAAAATCGGCAAGAAGAGCGAGACGGTTGTGCCGTGGCCCGGCGTGCTGTCGATGGCCATCCGTCCGCCGTGCGCTTTCATCAGGTGCTTGACGATGGAGAGCCCGAGCCCCGTACCGCCCAGCTCCCGCGAACGCGTCTTGTCCACCCGGTAGAATCGCTCCCCCAGCCGGGGGATTTCACCTTTCGGGATACCGATGCCCGTATCCGCGATTCGGACGGTCAGGCATCCCTGCTCCTCCGACGAGGCCGTGACGGTCACCGTCCCCCCGGCCGGCGTAAATTTAACGGCATTGTCCACAATGTTCAACAGGATCTGCGCCAGCCGATCCCGATCGGCCATGATCCGCGGGCTTCCCGCAGGAATATCCTTGACGATCCTGAGATTTTTCTCGGAGACCCGCGCCGTGACGACGGCCAGGACCTGATCGAGAATGTCAGTTAGGGAGAGGCCCTCCAGATGCAGCGTCATATCACCCAGCTCGAAGCCGGAGAGGGTCAGGAGGTCGTCGACGAGGCGGTTGAGGCGCTGGGCGTTTTCCTGGACCGTTTCTAAAAATTTCCGGGCCGTCAGACGGTCGTCGACGGCGCCCTGCAGGAGGGTTTCCATAAAACCGATGATCGCCGTGAGGGGGGTTTTAATCTCATGGGTCACGTTCGCCGCGAAATCGGTGCGGATCCGTTCGAGTTTTTTTAGCCTCGTTACATCGTGGAAGACCAGCATGGTTTTCCGCGCCTCGTCGGTCTCGTCTTGAATCGCGGAGATCGTTGCATCCAGCACGATCGGGTTTTCCTCTCCCAGCGTGATCTCCTGGGAAACCGTCTCTCCCGTTGCCCGGAAACGGACCAGGGCGTCGTGGAGCGGGATGTTCCGGAAGGCCTCGAGAATCGTCCTGCCGAAAAACTCCCCGGATCGGGCGCCGATCATTTCCTCCATCCCCCGGTTGAGGGTTTCGATCCGGTTCTCCTTATCCAGGACCATGATCCCCTCTGCCATCCCGGCAAAAACGGATTGAAGTTCTCTGCGTTCTTCATCCGCAGTCCGGATCTTTTCCTGCAGGACTTCCACGATCCCGTTGATGTCCTCGGCCAGCGCCCCGATCTCGTCCCGCGATTCGATCCGGATCTTTCCGGAGATCTTCCCCGTCCGGACCTTTTCGGTAAATGCCGCGAGCTTCCGGATGGGGGAGATCACCCGGACGGAAAACATCAGCGCGAGCACGAGGGAGCAGAATACGATCAGGAACAGGTCCCGCAGGATGGGTTGCCTCACTCGATCGATGGCGCCGGTCACTTCCATGAGAGATCGGGAGAGGCGGATATAGCCTTTTGGACGCTTTTGCTCTCCGAGGGGAAAAGCCACGTAGAGCATGTTCATCTTGAGGCTGTGGCTGTAACGGATGGAGACGCCCTTTCCCTTCAGACGCGCCTCCTGGATCTCGGAACGGTTGATGTGGTTCTCCATCTCGGCGTCGTCGCTTCTATCCGAGTCTTCAAGGACCCGGCCCGCAGCATCGATAAGCGTCAGACGCGACCGGGAGCGTTCGGCCAGCTCGATGCCGCGCCTGACGATTTCCTCCATCGGCATCAGGGCGATGATGTGCGCCTCGGCCGTCATCTCGTCCTCGCTCCAGCGGATGAGGCCGCTTTTGAGCTGCCGTTCGATCAGAAACCCGCCGCTTGCCGCGACCAGGATCCCTATCGTGAGGAACGCAGCGAAAAATTTATAGAAAAGCCGGATCTTCATCCATCCTACGCGCACGTCGGCTGATGCCGGACGCTCCTTCCTGTGACCATGTAAATGACCATGTCCGCAATCCCTTCAGCGTGATCCGCGATCCGCTCCAGGTTCTTGGAGATCTGCATGATATAGAGCGACGCCTGGATCTTGTGCGGATCCTCCATCATGAACGTGAGCAGTTCCCGGAAGACCTGATCGTTGAGCTGGTCGATGACGGCGTCCTCCTCCCGGACTTGGTGAGCCAACGGAACATCCTCGCGCACCATGGCGTCGAGGCTCGTCCGGATCATCCCCTGGGCGATCTGGACCATCCGGGGCAGATCGATGTAGGGTTTGATCTGCGGGAGGTCATTGAGGAGGATCACCTTTTCGGCAATTTTGGATGCCATATCCCCGATGCGCTCCAGGTGGCCGGTGAT
>MICJ01000045.1 GCA_001830835.1 Syntrophobacterales bacterium GWC2_56_13
CGACCGGCGAGCAGTTCCTGAAGTGGAAATACGGTATCGAGCCCATGCCGGAAAGCGTGAAACCGGCACCCCCCGAAGAGGCCAAGGGGAAATAGTTCACGGGCTGAGAGATCATCACCCGCGAAACCGTCATTCGTACAATCAACCGCTCTTGAACCTTGAGCATAATGTGAGGAGGTTTTTATGAGGGTCAGACACGCAAAACTGAATAACTGGGTTAATGAAATCGCCGGGCTGTGCCGGCCTGACGCCGTATACTGGTGCGACGGCAGCCGGCAGGAGTACGACCGTCTGATGAAGCAGATGGTGGCAGGCGGCATGGCCACACCGCTGGCCAAACGGCCCAACAGCTTCCTCTTCCGCTCCCAGCCGAGCGACGTGGCCCGGATCGAATCGCGCACCTACATCAGCACGACGAACAAAGACGACGCCGGTCCGACGAACAACTGGGTCGACCCGGGGGAACTGAAGGCGACAATGACGGAACTCTACAGAGGCTGCATGCAGGGTCGCACCCTGTACGTGATTCCCTTCTCCATGGGCCCCGTCGATTCGCCCATCGCCAAGATCGGCATCGAGATAACGGACAGCCCCTATGTGGTCTGCAACATGCACATCATGACCCGCGTCGGGACAAAAGTGATCGAGAAACTCGGCGCCGACGGCGAGTTCATCCCCTGCCTGCATTCCATCGGCGCGCCGCTCGCCCCCGGCCAGAAGGATGCATCCTGGCCCTGCGCCTCTTTGGATAAGAAGTACATCGGCCACTTCCCGCAGGAGAACCTCATCTGGTCCTACGGGAGCGGCTACGGCGGCAACGCCCTGCTCGGGAAAAAATGCCTGGCGCTGCGCATCGCCTCGGCCATGGCGAAACGGGAGGGGTGGATGGCCGAGCACATGCTCATCCTGCGTATAGTGAACCCCGCAGGCAAACAGTACCATATCGCGGCCGCCTTCCCTTCGGCCTGCGGCAAGACCAACCTTGCGATGCTGACGCCGACCATCCCCGGGTGGAAATGCGAATGCGTCGGCGACGACATCGCCTGGATCAAGATCGGCCCGGACGGCAGACCCTATGCCATCAATCCTGAATCCGGTTTCTTCGGGGTCGCCCCCGGCACGTCCTATGTATCTAACCCGTCGGCCATGGATACCCTGAAGGGAAATGTCATATTCACCAATTGCGCCCTGACCGACGACGGCGATATCTGGTGGGAAGGGATGGACGGCGCGCCGCCCATCCACGCCATCGACTGGCAGGGGCGGGACTGGACCCCGGCAAGCAAAGAATTGGCGGCACATGCCAACTCCCGCTTCACCGCCCCGGCCGGACAGTGCCCGGTCATCTGTCCGGACTGGGAGAAACCCCAGGGCGTTCCGATCGACATCTTCGTTTTCGGCGGCCGCCGCACAAGCGTTATGCCCCTGGTCCACGAGGCCTACAATTGGGACCACGGCGTGTTCATGGGCGCCACCGCCTCTTCGGAGACCACCGCGGCCAATATCGGCGCCGTGGGCGACCTCCGGCGCGACCCCTTTGCCATGAAGCCCTTCTGCGGGTACAACATGGCGGATTACTTCCAGCACTGGCTCGACATGGGCGACCGTCTCGGCAAACACGCCCCGCGCATATTCTACGTCAACTGGTTCCGCAAGAGCCCGGAGGGCAGGTGGCTCTGGCCCGGCTTCGGCGACAACAGCCGCGTCCTGAAATGGATGTGCGAACGCGTCGATGGCAAGGCAGGCGCCGTCGAGACCCCCATCGGCCTCATGCCCAAAAAGGGCGACCTCGATCTCACCGGGCTCGCCATTTCCGCCGCGGATCTGAAGGAACTCCTCCGCGTGGACGCCAATGCCTGGAAGGCTGAAATTTCCGACATCGAAAAACATTTCGGTCAGTTCGGCGACCGTCTCCCCGAACGGCTCCGGAAACAGCTTAACGACCTCGGGAAACGTTTTGGTTAGAATGTTCTCTCGTTTTCTTCCGCATTGGCGGCGGCCGGTTGCCTTATAATAAAATTTTGCCGGGAAGGAGATAGGATTGGGCACAAGAGGTTGGGGTTGCTATTTCGCGACTTCCTGTTTATGATAGTGCCATGCGAAGAGGATCCGTACTCAAATATTGTTGGGCGCTGCTGCTGCTGGCGGCGCTGCTCTTTTTCTCCGTAAATGTCCTGAAGGCCGGCGAGACCTTCCCGAAACCTACCGGCGCGGTGAACGACTTCGCCGGGGTGATCCCTGCACAGTACAAAGGCCAGATGGAAAATCTCGCCCGCGAGCTCCTTGCGAAGACCGGCACGGCTATCGTGGCGGCCACGGTGGAAACAATCGGCGACAACGATCCGACCGGTTACGCGAACCGCCTCTACCAGGCCTGGGGAATCGGGAAGAAGGGGGAAGACAAGGGGATACTGATCTTTCTCGCGGTAAAAGAGCGGCGGGTCCGGATCGAAACGGGCTACGGCGTGGAGGGGATCATCCCCGACGGCCTCGCCGGCGAGATCCTCGACCGGCACGCCCTCCCCTACTTCAGGGAAGGCGACTACGGGCGCGGTTTTACCGAGGCGATGGCGGCTGTCTCCTCCATTGTGGCAAAGAACGCCGGGGTGACCCTTACGGGGGTTTCCCTGCCGGCAATGAGGCAGGTCAGAGTCGAAAAGAAGCCGGGAATTTTTCAATTGCTGCTCCTGCTCGCGGCCGCGTTGTTCCTCCTCGGCACCCGCCGGGGCAGGGCGATGCTTCCCTGGCTCCTCCTGCTGATGATGAGCGGCGGCGGCCGGCGTGGCGGCGGCTTCGGGAGCTTCGGCGGCGGCGGCTTCGGAGGCTTCGGCGGCGGCATGAGCGGCGGCGGCGGTGCAGGCCGCGGATTCTGAATGAGGAGAAATCATGGCGAAAATACCCAAGACGCCGGAAGAGATCTTTCCTGAGATCACTGCAGATTTCCAGAAGATCTTCGGGGAGGACCTGGTTTCCATCATCCTTTACGGCAGCGGCGCCGGGGGCGATTACGTCCCCGGGAAATCGGACCTCAATTTCCTGATCACGCTCACCGATCGGGGCATCGAGGGGCTCGACCGCGCCCTGGAAACAGTCGGAAGGTGGCGGAAACGCAGTGTGGCGATCCCCCTTTTCATGACCAGGGCATATCTCACCGGGTCGCTGGATGCCTATCCCGTCGAGTTCCTGAACATGAAGCGGCACTACAAAGTCGTCTCCGGCGAGGATGTCCTCGCGGGGCTCGCCTTCGATCCGTGCCATATCCGGCTTCAGCTCGAACGGGAGCTTCGGGGCAAGCTTCTCCACCTCCGGAGCGGTTACCTCGCCACGGGGGGAAGTCCGCGGAAGATCCGCGAGCTGATCCGGGTGTCGCTCACCGCCTTCGTTTCGCTCTTCAGCGCCCTCCTCTACCTGAAAAGTGTTGAAATTCCAAACGGAAAGCGCGACGTCATCACGGCGGCGGGCGCGGCCTTCGGCTTCGATACCGCCGTTTTCCTGAAATGCGAGGAGATTCGCAGCAAGACGGACCGCTTTTCTTCGGCCGAGGTGCAGGCGATCTTCCGGGATTACATGAAGAAGGTCGGCCGCCTCTGCGGGATGATCGATAAGATGGAAGTGTGAAGAAATAGGGCTTTTCCCCCTATTAACTAATTTATCAGGAGGCACTCAATGACCAGCGGAAAAAGAAATTTGCTCATCGCCGTCATCGTCATTCTGGTGGTGGCCGGTTCTCTCTACTCGTTTTTCAAGGGGACCTACAACCAGTTCGTCACCCTGGACGAGGCGGTCAAATCGTCCTGGGCGCAGGTGGAGAACCAGCTCCAGCGGCGCTACGACCTCATCCCGAACCTCGTGGAGACGGTCAAAGGATACGCGAAGCAGGAAAAGGACGTCCTGGTGGAGGTGACCAACGCCCGCGCGCGGGTGGGAGGCGCGACGACGGTCCCCGATAAGATCAGCGCCAACAATGAGCTCTCCGGCGCCCTCAGCCGACTGCTCGTCGTCGTGGAGAGGTACCCGGACCTAAAGTCCAACCAGAACTTCCTCCGTCTCCAGGATGAGCTCGCCGGGACGGAGAACCGGATCTCCGTGGAGAGGAGGCGCTACAACGAGGCCGTCCAGACATACAACGTGGCCATCCGGAGCTTCCCGGCCAATCTTCTGGCCGGGCTTTACGGCTTCGGGAAGGCCGCCTTCTTCGAGGCCCCGGCAGCCGCCAAGGGAGCCCCGCAGGTCAAGTTCTGAAATGAAGGTGGTCCGCCGGAAATAACTTGGGGGTACGGGGTGCAGCCGTATCTTTTGGCATTGGCCGCACCGCGTGTGCAGAAATCCGGACGTCGCCGGTTTTTGAGAATTTCTAAACAGTCACCGGAAACGGCAGCAATAACAAAAAGGAGTAAACTCTATGACTAAGTATGTGTATACCTTTGGCGGCGGCGCCGCCGAGGGCGCGGCAAGCGACAAGAACCTGCTGGGCGGCAAGGGCGCCAACCTGGCGGAAATGTGCTCCCTGGGCATTCCCGTGCCGGCCGGCTTCACCGTCAGCACCGAGTGCTGCACCGCCTATTACGCCGGCGGCTGCAAACTCCCCGCCGAACTGAAAGACCCGGTCCTCGCCGCACTGAAGAAAACCGAAACGATCATGGGCATGAAATACGGCGACGCCGGCAATCCGCTTTTGGTCTCCTGCCGTTCCGGCGCCCGCTCCTCCATGCCCGGCATGATGGATACCGTCCTCAACGTCGGCCTCTGCACGACCACCATTCCCGGCATGATCGCCAAGACGAACAACCCCCGTTTCGTCTGGGATTCCTACCGCCGCCTGATCATGATGTACGCCGACGTGGTGATGGAGAAGGCGGAAGGCCTCGAACCGCCCTTGGGCAAGGGCATCCGCAAGATCCTCGATGAAAAACTCGATAAAGTCAAGCACGCCAAGGGCTGCAAGTCCGACACCGATCTCGGCGCCGACGACCTCAAATCGCTCGCCGAAGCGTTCAAAGCCCTGGTTAAGAAACACCTCGGTAAACCCTTCCCGGACGACCCGCTGGCGCAGATGTGGGGCGGTATCGCAGCCGTATTCAAAAGCTGGAACGGCAAGAAAGCCGTCTCCTACCGCCGCATCGAGGGCATTCCGGACGAGTGGGGCACCGCCGTCAACGTCCAGGCGATGGTGTTTGGCAACATGGGCGATTCCTCCGCCACCGGCGTAGCCTTCACCCGCGACCCGGCCACCGGCGACAACAAGTTCTACGGCGAGTGGCTGGTGAACGCCCAGGGCGAAGACGTCGTGGCCGGCATCCGCCCCCCGAGCCCGATCAACGACGACACCAAGAACGAGCAGAACAAACACCTCGTGAGCATGCAGCACGCCATGCCCAAGACCTACAGGGAGTTAGACGCCATCCGCGCCACGCTCGAGAAGCACTTCACCGACATGCTCGATATCGAGTTCACCATCCAGGAAAGCAAGCTGTGGATGCTGCAGTGCCGTGTAGGCAAACGCACCGGCACAGCCGCCCTGAACATGGCAATCGACATGCTTGACGAGCGACTCATCAACGAAGAAACCGCCGTCATGCGCGTCGAACCCAAGCAGCTCGATGAACTCCTCTACCCGATCATCGATCCGAAGACCGAGAAGGACGCCAATCCGATCGTCAAAGGTCTGCCCGCCGGCCCCGGCGCCGCCTGCGGCGTACTGGTCTTCACCGCCGAGGACGCCGTGGCCTCCTTCCACGCCGGCAAGAAATGCATCCTGCTGCGCGAAGAGACCAACCCGGAAGACGTCGAAGGCATGCGCGCGGCTGCCGGCATCCTCACCGCCCGCGGCGGCATGACCTCCCACGCGGCCCTCGTCGCCCGCGGTTGGGGCAAGTGCTGCATCGTCGGCGCCGGCGGCTTGCACGTAGACGCAAAAACCAAGACGGCGAGGATCACGGGCTCTGATCTCGTCCTCAGGGAAGGCGATGTCGTCACCCTGAACGGCACCAGGGGTCATGTTTATGTCGGCGCCCTGCCGATGATGGACGCGACCGAAAATCCGCGTTTTCAAAGGTTCATGACGATGGCCGACAAGTTCCGCACGATGGGCGTGCGCACCAACGCCGACACACCAAAGGACGCCAGGGTAGCCCGCGGCTTCGGCGCCGAAGGCATCGGCCTGGTCCGCACCGAACACATGTTCTACGGCGAGGGCTCCGACCAGCCGTTGTTCTACCTGCGCAAGATGATTCTCAGCAATACCGCCGAGGAGCGCAAGGCCGCCCTCAACGAACTCTACCCGTTCGTCAAGGCATCCCTGAAGGGCACTCTGGAAGCCATGGAAGGCTTGCCGGTGACCATCCGCCTCCTCGACCCGCCGCTGCATGAGTTCGTGCCGCAGGGCGCCGAAAAGCAGGCCGAGCTGGCCAAGGCGCTGGGTATCGCGGCGGAGGAGATCAAGAAGCGCGGCGAAGACCTGCATGAGACAAATCCGATGATGGGCCACCGCGGCGTCCGCCTTGGCGTTACCTATCCGGAAGTGAGCGAGATGCAGATCCGCGCTATTTTCGAGGCTGCCGCCGAGCTGGCCCGGGCCGGCAAGAAGTGCGTGCCGGAGATCATGGTGCCGGTCACCTGCGACGTCTCCGAGCTCGTCGTCACCAGGAAAATAGTGGACCGCGTTCACGCCGAAATCCTCAAGAAGTTCGGCATTCCCGAATTGGACTACAAGTACGGCACGATGATCGAGATCCCGCGCGCGGCGCTCCTTGCCGACCAGATGGCAAAGAGCTCCGATTTCTTCTCCTTCGGCACCAACGACCTGACCCAGATGACGTTCGGCTTCAGCCGCGACGACATCGGAGGGTTCATGAACGAATACCTCGACCAGAAACTGCTGGCCGCCGATCCGTTCCAGACCATCGACCGCGACGGCGTCGGCATGCTCATCCGGATGTCCGTCGAGAAGGGCCGCACCACACACCCCGGCCTTAAGATCGGCATCTGCGGCGAGCAGGGAGGCGATCCGGCCTCCGTCGATTTCTGCTACGAGACCGGGCTGACCTACGTGAGCTGCTCGCCGTTCCGCGTGCCGATCGCGCGCCTCGCGGCGGCCCAGGCGGCGATCAAAGCCGACAGGAAGAAGTAATGCCGTAAGAAGGCGCGACGAGCACGAAGCGATTCGCAAACCAGGCGACAAAACGGTCAATCCCGAAGCGGCGGTGTCCTTGCGGACCCGCCGCTTTTTTCTCCCTCATCACTATAGACGGCTGCTTCAAATTTCCGAGGCATACATAACCTTATAGCCCCAGCTAAAATCCGGTGTTCCGGCGGGGTCTGCCCAAATACGCCTCAAAAATCCCCCCGGGCTCCTTCGATCACCGGAATCAACAACGCCAAACACTAAATGGACACCACTCACGCCATCGCTGCCTTCATCCTGGAATCGCATCCTGTTTCAACACTACATGTTGTGATAAACTCTCCTGTGATAAACTCTCCTTGACATACAAGACCATTTTCCTTATCCTCAGCTCATACAAAAGCAAGTTCTTATCAGTGTCAAGCTATCATGCGCACAACTTAACCATAACGTACCGCACCCATGAGTACATTCAAGGTTCTTCAATTCAACATGCAGTTCGGCCAGTGCTGGGATGATACAAACCCGGATCACGCGCCCATCAATCTCGGCTTGACCATCTCCGAGATTCTCAGCCAGGACGCCGATGTCGTGCTGCTGCAGGAGGTGGAGCATGTCCTGCCGGGCGGTGTACAGATCAATCCGCCGCCCAATTACACCCGGCTGAGCGCGGCACTCCAGGGCTACCACGGTTATTTCTCCTATCCGAAAGCAGACCCACGCGAATTGCCTTTCGGCGTAGGGCTGGCCATTTTCTCAAAGACACCATTGTGCGACGTTTTCCGGTGCGATTTGCCATCACCGCCAATCGGGTTTGAATTCCGCGGTGAAATGACAACGCCTACCGACCGCCTTCTCATTGGCGCGAAGACCACACTTGCCGGACACGAACTTCAACTCCTCAATACGCACCTTCTGGCTTTTTTCATGCTCAAGTCGTCAAGCGAGAACCACATCGAACAACGCCAACTCGTCATCGAACAACTGCGCCGTTCAGACGGCCCCGCGCTGCTTGGGGGAGATTTCAACGTCAGCAAGCACAACTCGCTGGTTCGCCAGTTTGCAGAAGCAGGCTACCAGGCCGTGCAGACGAAAGAGATCACATGGCGCCGTCAACCCTACGTGCTCGACCACATTTTCCACAGCCGCCACCTGCATCCGGTGCGCTATGCCGTAAAACCGACGATGGCATCAGATCATCACATGCTCGTTGCGGAGTTTGAGTTCACAGACTGATAACCTGCACTAGCTACGGCAGGATGTTTAAAAAGAAGGTCGGCGCTTCGGTGGTTGCCGTACGTCGATTGGAAAATATGGCTAAGCGGTTTATGATAGCCAATCACGAATCGGGAGGAGATCATGACAGACTCGGAAGAAAAAGGGAGGAAAGCCAAATTCAATCAACAGAACCTTCACCAGGAAGAGATTTTCACCGATCTGACGGTTGGCTCGATCCGCCGGCTGTCGCCGGTCAAGCAGAATGGGGAACCGGATAAAACCCGCCCGATTCTTTTTATAGGGGAAGCTCGGATTTATACCCAGCAGGGCCCCATGCCCATTCAGTTCCCCATCGATGCCAAAAACCTCCAGCAGGCTATGGACAAATTTTCCGCGGCCATGGATGAATTCGTGGCGCACCTGGTTGAACAGGCCAAAGAACTGCAGCGGAAGGAGGAGTCCCGGCTGATCGTTCCGGGCGCCTCGGCTGCCGGAGGAAGCGGCATCATTCTCTAGTGATGCAGGGACATCCCGGAATGAAACGAGAGGCTGGACGGGTATATGACCCTCGTGCAGCGTGCACACAGAAAGAGGCGGTGAAGAGGAGGGAGTATGAATGTCTGCCGAAAAACAGTAATGTGGTTGGTAATGGTATGGATGATCGGCTTACCGGCGGCGACAACGGTGACGGCGGTCCCGATGGCGGGGCAACCGGTGAAACTGTCCGTCGGCCAGCCGGCGCCAGGATTCGATCTGACCCTGCTGAATGGGAAAAAGGCGACGCTGAGGGAGTTTCAAGGGAAGGCAGTCCTTATCGTGTTCTGGCGCTCCGGGTGAGCTATATGCCAACGGGAGGCTCCCGTTGTGGAGGCAGCATATGAGAAATACCGCAAGCGAGTCCTGGTGATTCTCGGGGTGAATATCGCCCAGGACCAGGAGACGGCTGCCCTCGCATTTGTGGATAGATACAAGCTCACGTATCCGGTCGGACGCGACGTCTCGGGGACAATCGGTTCGCTCTATGCCGTTACGGGCACGCCTACCGTCATTTTCGTCGACAGGGCGGGGCGACTGGTCGAGCGGCATGTGGGAGGAATGAGTGAGGCGGACTTCCGAAAGCGGATCGAGGATCTCTTGAAATAGCGGACCTGATGCGGACCTGATAAGGTTAGTGCAGGGCATCCCGGAGGAGTTGGGCGGGGTGTCCCTTGACCGGCGAAGCAGAGGTGCTTATGAAGAAAGTTAACATCATTTCCCTGTTCATCATCGCCGCACTGGCGCTGGCAACTATGCTTGATTGGGGCGCATCTCAGGCCTCGGAGATAGCGCTTCCGGATCCATCAGATAAACAGACCCAGTCTGACTCGGACAAGGGCAGGGATCCGCGATGGCTTCTTCCAACCTCGCAACGAGGAAAAGCAGGAGAAGTCCAGAAGCCTGTCGCTCAGAAATCCCAAGCCCCTTACGATATCAGGGCCGAGCGGGAGAAACTCTGGAAGGAGTACCAGCAGCAAAAACTTGGCATTGAAAAGGATCTACAGACAGGGCAGATCACTTCTCAGGAAGCCCAATCCCGGATGGCTCAGGCCAACGAGCAGCGGTTTGCCGAGGCGCGAATAAGGGGTAAAGACGTAGAGGGCGAACTCGAGGCGATCATGAAACGGGCTAAGGAAATACGTGAGGCCGAGGCCATGGCCTACGTGAAGAGAACAGGCAAAATGGCCACCTACATGCAGAACGTCCAGAACACCGGCACTCCTCTTTCCGATCCCGGCAGCCGCGGCATATTCGGCGACCAGGATCTGACCTTCGGGGCGGACGCCGATCGCGCCGCCCTTGTTCGGGCGGCCAAGGAACGGAAATACACGGTAAAGGGAAAGTTGGGCGAGGGGTATGTGACCATTGAAGAACTGGATATCGTGGCTCACGGCCCCAACGAGTCGCCCGTAAACCCGTTGGATCCCCAGGCGAGATTACAGACCCAGAACATGGCCGGCGGGCATGAGAGCTTCGCCACCCGCGGCGCCCGTTACCCCTACCTCAAAGAGGGGAGCATCGAGTGGTCGGGAAAAGATGCATTGGGCGCAGTTGCGGACAATATCAAAAAGGTTGAGCATGACCTTCGCACCAACCCCGCCAAACTGGGCTTATTTGAACAGGAGACATGGGCGCAGAATCTGGCCAAAGGCACCATGCGGGCCATGGAGGGGGCGGGCAAATCCGCAGCGGAGCTTGAAGCGGCCCTGGCCGCGGCGCGGGAAGCCGGCGATATGGCCAAAGCGGCCCGGATAGAGGGAGACCTGGAGTTTCTGAAGACCCTGAAAACGTTGAAAACCAAGATGGACCCGAGGGCCGCAGGACTGATCCCGGTTGGGTCGAGCGATGCGGAGGCCGGTGAAATCCTCGAGAAGTTCCAGCAGAAGTGCCTCCAGCAACATTCCGAGGCCTACCAGGCAGGGTTAACAAGGAATGAGCGACTCGTTGCCAATATGGACAGCGAGATAGCGAGGCTCATCAAGAGCGGCGAACCGGTAAAGGCCGCCAAACTTATGTCGGAACGGGCGGCCATAATCGACGGGGCGGCCCAGGCGGTGCAGCACCTGGCCACGGCCGAAGACGGCGGCAAGCTTCTGGCTGAAGTGGCTTTCGGCAGCCGGCTTACCCCGACTATTCGGAACGGCCGGAAGGGATACTTGGACCAGATGGGCCGCTTTGTGAGTGAGGCCGAGGTAAGGGCTGTCGGTGAACAGGCGCTCAACGACGCCCGCGTCAAACTTGGCGGGCGGGCGGCGACAAGTTCCGGGGCGGCGGGGGCCGCAGAAGTCGGCCTTGGAAATATGTCCAAAATGGAGCGCGGCATGCTGTATCTTCAGGCCATCCTCGCAGCCAAGGAAGGGGCCGAGAGAGAGGATGCCGTCGCTCGCAAGGAAAAACGAACTCCGTCCTATGTGCGCGCCTATCTGGAAGCCCTGGCGGTCTTGCTCGGGAAAACGGCCTACGAGACCGGCCTGAACGCCTCCAACAAGTCGATACAGGAAGAGTTTGAACGTATCGACAAGATGATCAAGGCTGGACAAGACCCGAACCTTTTCTTGGAAAGAATTAAGACTCTTGGAAATTCACTACTTCGCACGGCTCTGGAACTAAGCGGAATGTCCGGTATTGTCGAGGAACTACACGAGATGCTCGATACGGCGCTGAACATGATAAACGGTCCCGAGCACATCAATGATCTGGTGCGTATGCGGGCAAATACTCTGGCCGCCGCCCTGGAGGGCGATCTCAGCGAACTGAACGCGATGTTGCCGGGGATGGAAGAGCTCTATCCCAAGGCTGAAGAAGTTGCGGAGGAGGTACGGAAGTCTGCCGAGCCGCTGGAGCAGGTTATCCGAAGCTTTGAACAGATCAGCCGGGATGTGGCCGAATACGACCGGCTGGCAACATGGAGCAACCTGCGCAAAATGGAGATCGACGCTTTGCGCCAGGATATTCTTGCCTCGATCAACAAGGCCGAAGCTCTGTCGCTGGATATCTACCGCAACGGCGGCGAACTCTGCCGGTCCTCGCGGAAGCTGGACGCGCCCGCAGGCCAATCGTCCGTTGTTATCCCGCCGCGAGGGTTTCCCGAGAATTGGAATGCTCTCCGAGAAACCGCCGGGAAGAGGGAGCAGGCCATAAAAGAGATAACGGCCAAGCGCCAGAAGTTGCAGGCGATGGTAAAAGAATACAACGACAACAACGCGCAACTGGAACTTCTCGACATAAACGCCCGGCCTATGGATGTTGCCGGAACGCTGCCTGATCTGTTGGAGGACGTCAAAATCAACGCCAGTCGGGCGATGGCCCCCGTGTCCGAACTCAGGGCGCTGGCACGGGCCATAGAGTCGAGGGCGCAAGGGATGAGAAGACGGGCCGAGATGCTTTATAGCGCAAAGGTCATGGAAGACCGAGCGCTTGAATTTATGGTTCAGGCGGACCGCATTCTCGAAAAGATCAAAATTTACAATACGTCGAAAATGGCGGAGACGGTCTCTGCGGCATTTGATAAATACCCCGGTGAGGTCGAGCGCATCACTGAGGCGGCCGAAAAACGCCAGGCCATAATGGAGCAGGGACTTGCCGGCCCCATCGCCGACCTCGATGCAAGCGACATCGATATGAAGGCAAACGCCGCGGCTACCCTGTACGCGCAGGCGGACAAGGCCTACAACGACGCAAGGGGATGCGCTGAGAAAGTGCTCGGCAGCATGGCCGTGCCGCTTCAGCCGCAAATAGAGGCGCAGACCGGACATACAGGGTCTTCGACGGGCACCGGAAAGCCAAAGGAGGAAAAACCCTGGGTCTACAGTAAGTTCGACCATCCGCTTCATCTCTACCGCTTCAAGAAAGAGACGAAGGATGTGTCGCTAATGCTCGCCCGGTCGGTTTTCGAGAAGGACGGATACGGGTTGTACATGATCCCTGACGGTTCAGGCGGGGTATACCATGAAGATTGCGAACTGTCCGGCCCATACGGTGACGAGGCCGCCCTCTGTGCCGTGCTGCGCGGCTATGGGAAGAACTCGGTCTCGTATATCGGTGGCGCCTCTTTCGTAGAGTGCCCCAAGGACGGCCCGACTGCCCAGCCGACAATCATTTCTGCGGGCGTGGCACCCGCAAGGAGTGGCCCTGCCGCAAGCGCGGGACCTTCGCAGATCCGGGGAGGCCCTGTTCAAATCGGACCGGTGAAGGGCTCGGTGCAGATTGTCTCGCCCACGGGTGTTGCGCAACCGGCCAACAGCCAGAGCACTCTGGCACCGGGATCGGGGCTCCAGACCGGGAAGGACGGCGAGGTTTCCTTCCATTCGCCGGGTGGCACCACGGTTTCGGTTGGTCCGGGTTCGGCGGTGCGGATGTCACCACCCGAGGCGGACGGAAAACGGCGCGGCGTGGAACTCCTCCAGGGGCGGATTGAGGTCAGTCATCCCCCGGGAACGCGGGACTTTGACGATGTCATGATCCACTCGGTGGACGGCTCCGTGGTTGCCGACGGGACGAGGTACCGCGTCGAGAAGGAATCAGCCGGCACCCGCGTTCAGGTTTTCGAGGGGAGCGTCCACCTGACCGGCGACTACATCATTCGGACCTATGCGCCGGGCATCGAAGGGGGCAAGCCCTCACCGGTGAAGGAAATGAAGCTCAAGGCCGGCGAACAGGCCCTGATGGTGGGGACATCATCAAAGCCGCAGAATGTCCCGTCGTGGCTCCAGACCCCACCGGCCACAACGAGCGATCCAGGGAAGCCTTCGCCCCATTCGGCCCTGACCAGCGATCCGGGTAAGCCCTCGACCCTGCCGTCCTGGATTGCCCCGGGAGCGAAACCCTCCGAGCCGTCGCCCCTCGCCCAGCCCGACCCATGGAACAACGCCAAGGTTCAGCAGTTGATCGACCAGTGGATCGCGCAGGCCATCCCGCCGTCCAATACGCCGGGCGTGGTCATGCACTATAACGAGTGGCTCCAGCCTCTGAGCCAGGCCGCCCGCTCTACGGGGCCGCCCGATCATCCGGCCGACTGGACCCGGTACCGCTATGCCTGGGAAAACCGCATGCGATACAACTCCATCAACCTGTGCTCGCTTGGCGAGTTTCTGGAGCGAAGCATAAGCGGCAAGGGAACCGCCGACTGTACCCGATCAGGGGCATCGGCGCCGGCGCCTGCCAAACCCGCCGCACCGCCGCCGGCCTCACCCCAGCCTCCAAGAGTTCCACCGCCAAAGGAGCCGCAGCGACCGGCGGAGCCGCCCAAACCCGCGGAAACGCCGAAACCGCCGGCCACGCCGCCACCGGAGGTGAAGAAGCGCGTTGATTTCACCGGCAGTTGGAAATGCATCATCACCAATCCCGCGGACGGCAAGACCGCGGAGGCCATGCAGAACATTTACCGGGATAACGGCGGAAGGTATCAGCTTTATACAAAGGCCGCCGAGGCCCAGTTTCAAGCGAAATATGTCGAAGACAACCGGATCGGCTTTATCATCGGCGACGGGACGACCGACAAGGACATTTATCTTGATTTCGAGATGCGAAACAATAACCTGGAAGGAACAGACCGGGTTGTCATGAGAAATGGCAAGACATACACCTACGCTATCCGCTGCACCAAGATCGGTATCCCGGGGGGAAGAAAATAAGATGGCGGCCTGAGCGGGTTCACGTTTCCTACGTCTAGACAAGATCGGGCTGACCTACGTGAGCTGCTCGCCGTTCCGTGTGCCGATCGCGCGCCTCGCGGCGGCCCAGGCGGCGATCAAGGCCGACAGGAAAAGGACTTGAATGAGAATGCCAAGACGGTCATTGAAGCATGGATGAACAAATCGAATTCGTGAAATTGATAGGTTCGCGGCTTGATTCCGCCGATATCCCTTACATGATGACCGGCTCTATGGCGATGGCTATCTATTCTATACCGAGGATGACTCGCGATGTGGATCTGGTGATTGAGGTCAAACCAGCCGATGTCGCCAAAATCATCGGACTCTTTTCCAAAGATTGCTATATCGATCAGGATAGCGTCAGAGAGGCGGTGCGTGCCCATGGTATGTTCAATATCATCCATAATGACTGGGTGATCAAGGCGGACTTCATCATAAGAAAAAACGAGGGCTACCGCAGGGAAGAATTCGCACGGAGAAAGAAAATGGATATCGAAGGGGTGGTCGTCTCTGTCGTTACCGCCGAGGACCTTATTCTGTCGAAGCTGGTCTGGGGAAAGCAATCCCGATCGGATCTTCAGCTTAACGATGTTCGCCAGATGACATCCACCGTTTCAGAACTCGATTGGAAATACATGCAAAAGTGGGCCGCCGTCCTCGGTGTTGACGATCTCTTGCGAAAGGCGGAGGAAAATGAGTGACGTTCCCAAGCAAATAGAACAACGGTACAAGGAGATGTTATTGTCTCGAACGCCGCTGGAACGATTGAGGATGGCGAGCAGAATGTATGATTCAGGGAAAAAGCTTGTCATCTCTGGCATACGAGATGGAAGGCACCCGCTCACGGCTTCGCAATTGCGCGGACAGGTCTTTTTGCGCATGTATGGGGGTGACTTCACGGTTGAAGAAAGAGAGAGGATTATCCATCGGATTCCTAACATGGAATTAGATGCAGACCGCTAAGGGGTCAGTCAATTGATGGGCTGAGAATGGTTATGCGCGAGTGTGTTGAAAAAGGCGCCTCGCGTGATTATGTATAGGTTTTGTTATTGATACCCGCGTCAAAGCCACGCCGAGGGAAGAGAGGCCCGGCGGCTGCCCACCGGGACTGAAGTGTAATATCGAGTTATACGGGGAGGAAGCCGTGTCCGTCCTGTCCGCCGCCGTCCTTTTGTTTCTGGTGCTCGACCCGTTGGGAAACGTCCCCTTCTTTCTCTGCGTGCTCAACAAGGTGGAAGAGCGCCGGCGGAAGGCGATCATCCTCAGGGAGCTGGGGATCGCCTTCGGCGTCCTGGCCTTCTTCCTCTTCTGCGGCCAGTATCTGCTCCTGCTCCTCCAGATTTCCGAACCCTCGCTCAGCATCGCGGGTGGGATCATCCTGTTCATCATTGCGATCCGGATGATCTTTCTTGGCTCGGAGAAGGTCTTCGAAGACACGCTGGAAGGCGAGCCCTTGATCGTACCGCTCGCGATCCCGTCCGTCGCAGGACCGTCGGCTATGGCCACCGTCCTCCTACTCATGGCCCGCGAGCCTGCCCGCTGGCCGGAATGGCTCGCCGCCCTCGCCGCGGCCTGCCTCCTGTCGGGGGTCATCCTCTTCTACTCGAGCAGCCTGATCCGCATCCTCGGGGATCGGGTTCTCTCCGCGACCGAGCGGCTGATGGGTATGATCCTGACGACGGTCGCCGTGGAGATGTTCCTGTCGGCGTTGCGCTCGCTCTACCGTTAGCGCAGCAGTTTCCGCCCCTTGCCTTCTCCTGCGCCGTCATTTTTGCTCCTCATGCCATCAGAAGCGGGTGGTGGAATTTGGGGAATGGTTATGCGCGAGTGTGTTGAATAAGGTTCCTCACCGGCATTTCGTCTTAAGCATCCCGAAGATCCTGCGCCGGTAATTTCTCTATGATCGAAAGCTTCTGCATGATCTGAGCCGCTGCGCCTGGGAATCTCTAAAGGTCTTCCTGCAGGAGCTAATTCCCGCAAGGAATCCGATCAGCGAACGGCAGCAAAGACCGGAAGATTTTCGACTTAAATTCTCCGAACCTATTTGGCGAGCAGACCGCCGTCGTTGACGACGACGTGCCCCGTCATGTAAGCCGATGCGTCCGAAGCCAGGAAAACCGCAAGCCCTTTCATGTCGTCTATGCCGCCGATCCGCCCCAGGGGGATCGCACCCTTCAGCATGTCATAGGCCGCCTTGAATTCCGGCTTTTCGATAAAGCTCAGCATGTCGGTCATGAAGGAACCTGGGGCGATCGCGTTGACCCGGATCTTGTAAGGGGCGAGCTTCACCGCCAGGTTCATCGTGAGGAGGTTGATCGCCGCCTTCGTCGAATTGTAGGGAACAGCCGGATGGAGGAGCTCCTCTGAGCCCCGGAATCCCATAACCGACGAGATGTTGATAATGTTCCCGCCGCCCTGGTTCTTCATGAGGTTGGCAACCTTCTGGGTGAGAATCCAGACGCCGCGGACGTTGACATTGAAGAGCTGATCCCACTTCTCCAGGGGAAAATCCAGGGTGGGCGCCCCCCAGGTGATTCCGGCGTTGTTCACCAGGATGTCGATCCGGGGGAATTTCTCCAGCGCTGTCTTGAGCATGGCCTCGATCTCTTCCTCCCTGGCCATGTCGCAGGCGATGGGAAGGATCTTCACGCCGAACCCCTGCGAAAGGGCCTGGGCCGTAGCCTCGAGGTTCTTCATCTTCCGGGATGTGAGGATCAGATCGGCCCCCGCTTCCGCCAAACCGGTGGCGATGAACTTCCCGATCCCCCTGCCCCCGCCCGTCACGAGAGCAGCCTTGCCGTTGAGCTTGAACAGATCATAAAGTTTCATGCCGGCCTCCTCCAGAAGGTTTAGTATTCGTTTTCCTTATCCACTTCATGCAGAAACGGCTTGTCCGCAAGATACCTGCCAAGGTTTTCACAGAAAACATCGGTAGCGCGCAATTCATAATCCGGCATATCCCCGGAAATGTGGGGACTGAAGATCACGTTGGGCAGTGCATAGAATTTGCTTTCCGGAGGCAGGGGTTCCCTGGCGAAAACGTCGAGCCCCGCGCCGGCAATCCATTTTTCCTCCAGTGCCCGAAGCAAAGTCCCTTCATCCACGATCGCTCCCCGGGCCACATTGATCAGATAGGCGCCCGGCTTCATGCTCCGCAACTCTCTCTCTCCCATCATGCCTCTCGTCTCTTTCGTGAGCGGAAGCGCCAAAACGATAAAGTCGCTTGCAGCCAGCAGTTCAGGCAGTTGTTCCCGGGGATAAACGCGATCCACTTCCGGGAATGGGCGTTGCGGTCCGCCGGACCTGCGGCTTCCGATCACCTTCATATCAAAGGCCTTGCACAGGCGGGCAATTTCCCTTCCGACGGCCCCCAATCCCAGGATCCCTGCGGTCTGACCCCGGAGAAGCTTCGGTTTATAACGCTTCCATTCCCGGTTCTGTTTCATCCGGAAGCAGGCGGGGGCGTCCTTCACAAACATCAGCATCATCTCCAGAACCACCTCCCCCATCGAAGTGCCATGGATTCCGCTGGCATTTGTTATCTTTACCCGACTTTTCAGGATCTCTTCAGGCAGTTGATCGACGCCGGCCGTCATGGTTTGAATCCATTTCAAGCGGGAGGCCCTATCCATAAGGTTCCTGGGAAAGTGGTGGATCCAGCCATAAATGACCTCGGCCTGTTGAATAAGGAGATCCAATTTCTCTTTGTTGGAGAAATCTCCCTTTCTATCCGCTACAACCAAAGGAGAAACCTGGTCAACGTGGATTCTACTGCTGACCGCTTTTATTTTCTGCAGATTCCGCTCGTCGATCGGGGAAGTTAAAACAACATTGATGATTCCTTGAGGCATCTGTATTTTCCTTTTGTATTTTTTCAAAATAGGCAACGGACCTTATACGATGCCGTAAAGCCTGTTTACCCGCTCTTTGATATTGGCGGACATTTCAATATCGTCCGGCCATGGTCTGGCATGGCCATCCGCCGGGCCTTTCTTCGTCGCATCGATGATGATTTCCGCCTCCATGATCCTTATGTCCCGTGAATAGTCTATATTGTTAAAGGCCTTCCACAGCGTCAGGGAGTCGTCCGCCAGGTCGATGCGAGTATCATAGAGCACACAGATCCCCTGGGAAAGCGCCTCCCTGTCGATCTTGTCCATATAATATTGAGAGCTTTTCCCGTTTTCCTTGTCGATCGCCACCAGGATGAGCGGGTTTGCGCATTCAGGGAAGATCCTTCGCAACGCAACGAATCCGCTGTCGATACTCTGGAGATGTCGAAGCAGTTCCCCATCGCTCCAAGGAACCCGGGATACGCTTCTATTCCTGCGGGGCTGTTCGCCGGCGATGCGGGCGGTCGCATCGACGGCGATCTTCGCTCCATAGAGCGGCTGAGGCGCGGAGTGGTCGAGGACATCAAGGATGCCTTCGGCAACCGTGATATCGGAATGGAAATCAACCGTATTCAAGATATGCTCAAGCAGCCGTTTCCCATCGGACAGGAGTGATTGATCGTCAACTACCACGATCGCTTTGGCAAAGCTCATCTGCCCGGTTCCCCACAGGCCGCTGATGATCTTGGCGGCATGCTGGGGGTACTCTTTTTCAATGGCCGCCACGACGATATTATGGAAGACCCCCTCCCAGGGAAGCCAGTAGTCCTTGATCTCGGGCATAAGGGTCTTGATCATCGGCAGGAAGAGGCGTTCCGTCGCAAGGGCGAGATAGCAGTCCTCCATAGGCGGGCGCCCGACGATCGTGGCGCTGTAGATCGGATTGCGACGATGGGTGACGGCGGTGACATGGAAAACCGGGTAGAGATCCTCCAGGGAATAGTACCCCGTGTGATCGCCGAACGGTCCTTCCACCCTCGTTTCCTCGGGATCGACATACCCTTCCAGGACAAACTCCGCCTCAGCCGGGACCTCGATATCGACCGTGACGCCCTTGACCATGACCACCGGTTTCCGCCGGATAAAGCCGGCCAGGATCATCTCGTCCACCCCTCTGGGCAGCGGCGCCGTGGCCGCATAGGTGACGGCGGGGTCCGTTCCGATGGCCACCGCGACCTCCATGCGTTTGCCGGCCTTCTGATATTCATGGTAATGATGGCGTCCATCCTTGTGAATGTGCCAGTGCATCCCCGTGGTTTTTTCGTCGTAGACCTGCATCCGGTACATCCCGACATTCCTCTTGCCGTCGTGGAGCCCCTTTGTGAAGACGACGGGCAGGGTGATGAACCGCCCCCCATCCTTCGGCCAGCAATGGAGGATGGGTATTTTCATTAAATCTACCTCATCCCCTTTGAGGATGACTTCCTGACAGGGGGGGGCTTTGATTTTTCGCGTCCTGGGGAGAAAATGAGCCCAGGCGATAGCCTTGGGGATAAAGCTCATTTTCTCGCGCATCGACCGGGGCGGGGTCTGTTCGAGGATCTCAGCGAGCCTTCCGGCAAGGGCATCCGGGTCGGACCTGAGGGCGAGGGCTATCCGGCGGTGAGAGCCGAAGGCATTGGTGACGACCGGAAAAGCCGAGCCTTCCACATTTTCGAAAAAAAGCGCCTTCCCGCCCCCGGGGGCCTTTGACATGCGGTCTGTGATCTCGGTAATCTCCAGGACAGGAGAAACGCGGGCGTCGATCCTGACAAGCTCACCTTCTGTTTCAAGCCGGGCGATGAATTCACCGAGATTTTTGTAACTCATCGTTTTTTCCCGTCAGGATGCCCTTCCCACCGGGGGCTATCGGGCTTTTCAATGCCGAGGTGATCCAGAACCCTGCCGGCGATGAATGTCGTGAGATCTTCGATCGTTTGCGGATGGTGGTAGAATCCAGGCGAGGCCGGCATGATCGTGGCCCCGGCCTCATGTGCCCTGAGCATGTTCTGCAGATGGATGCGGTTCAAAGGGGTTTCTCTGGTGACAAGGATGAGGGGACGCCTCTCCTTGAGGGTCACATCCGCCGCCCTCTCCAGGAGGTTGGAGGTATAACCGGCGGCAACGGCAGCCAACGTCTTCATGGAACAGGGAATGACCACCATGGCCTGGGTGATAAACGATCCGCTGGCCACCGGGGCAAACAGGTCATTGGGGTCGAGAATGACCATCTCTGCCTTGACACCCCTTGCGGAACGCATTTGGTCGAATAATCCCTGCAACTCCTCGCGGGGAATCCTGAGTTCATGGGCCAGGACCTTCGCTCCCATTTCGGAGATAATCAAGTGGATGCGCAAAGGGCGCTTCAGAAGGATTTCCAGCAGTCTTACTGCATATCCGGCCCCGGATGCCCCCGATATCCCGACAATGATCCCCTTGTTCACAGGATGCCCCTGAGCATGCTTCCGGAGAGGATGGCGACCAGAACGAGGACCGAGATGATGCTGTTCACATGGAAGAAGGCCATGTCGATCTTCGAGAGGTCATGAGGATTCACCAGTTTGTGCTCCACGAAAAAGAGAAAGGCGATGATCCCGACAACGAAGAGATAGACGGGGCTCAACGGGAAGAGCCAATAGAGGCTCAGCAGGGACAGGACGCTGATGCCGTGCAGGAAGGTCGATATTCCCATCGCCTTGTCCACCCCGAAGGAGGCCGGTATGGAATGGAGGCCCATGGCCCGGTCGAACTCGACGTCCTGGCAGGCATAGAGGATGTCAAAGCCGGCGATGTAGGTCATCAAGGCGAGGCTCAAGACGGAAATCATTCCGGGGAGGGCGCCGGTAACGGCCACCCAGACGGCCATCGGAACGATCCCGATGGCGAATCCGAGAACGAGGTGGGCCAGCCAGGTCACCCGCTTCATGTAGGAGTAGGTGAAAAAAAGCGCCAGAACGGGAAAGGAGAGCCAGAAACACCAGGGGGAGAGCATGGCGGAGGCCGATATGAAAACCATGCTGGCGATGAGGGTGAAAAAGGCGGCTTCCCCTTTGGAAATGATGCCTTTGGGAATCTCCCTGACGGCCGTCCGCTGATTCTGGGCGTCAATCGCCGCATCGGCGATGCGGTTGAACCCCATGGCGGCCGACCGGGCTCCCACCATCGCGATGATGATCCAGAATACCGTCGCAAAGTCCAGCGGCTTGGCCGTCTGCACCAGGACGATCGATGACAGGGCAAAGGGCAAGGCAAAGACCGTATGCGAAAACTTGATCATGCGGGAATAGACAACCGCTTTGGATAATATGTTCATGGTGATTCGTCCTGCATAAATAACTCTTAATTTATATGGGCAATTCGGGGATTTTGTCAAGAGCAAAAATGTCTCGCTGCATGTCGATGTGGTGTAATGAACAACCCCGAGCACATCAGATTCGTTTGGTGCTGCTAACCGGCAATACCTACGAAGTGAATTACCACACCCACAGGGTGGGGCATCCAAAGTAATTATCGGCACGGAATTGCATCTCCCCTGCCACTGCTATGCATTCACCCCCGTCCACAGGACGGGGTATTCTGCAGGAAGGGTTTATAATCCTTTTTCCAAGAAGCTATAGTAGTCCTTCTGATTAAAAATGATATGGTCGAGTAATTTGATGCCCAACGTTTCACCGGCAGCTTTTAGTTGCAATGTGATCTCAGCATCTTCCTTGCTCGGTAAGACTCCCCCGGAAGGATGATTGTGCGCCACGATGATGGCTGATGACCGGTCGGTGATAGGATCGGCAAACACTTCCCGCGGATGAACCTGCGTTTTATTGACAAGACCGACGGAAACGACACGATGCGCTATGACCTCACTTGCGCCGTTCAAAGAAATACAAATGAAGTGCTCCTGCTTGCGATCTCCGTAGTGCCGTATCAACGGCAGGACATCAGGAGGGAATGATATTCTCAATCCTTCAGGACGTATCCGGCGACGCGCAAACTCAAGAGCGGCAGCAATGAGCGTTGCCTTTGCTGGGCCAACGCCTTCGATCTTCTGAAGTTCTTCCATGTTCAACTTTCCCTGAGAGGCATCCAGGGTCTTTAGAATGCGCTCGGCCACGGACATGACATCGCGCCCCTTTGTTCCTTTGCCGACCAATACGGCCATCAATTCAAGATCCGATAGAGCCGCGGCGCCTCTTTCCTGGAGTTTCTCGCAGGGGCGTTCGCGCTTGGGAATATCAGCTATTTTCTTCATGTCTTGATTACGGAATTGGAGGGAAGACCTCTCCCCGATAGCGATACATACAGATAGCTAACAGAAACTTCTTGCCCTGCGCCCTATGCAGCCTCGTAATAAATAATTGATACTTCGGAGTGCAGCTCTTCAATGCAGTCGAGGAGCGTTTCAACCTTGCCAGTGACATGACTTTTCATGTATGCCTCCCCACAGTCCGTGCAGATTTCAGCAGGCACATTTTTGATAATGGCAACTTTTTCTCCCATTAAAAACGACAGCATTGTGATACCATCATACATTTCCCCACCGCATAAGGGGCATCTTTTGGCTTTATTTTTTTCTTTTTCTCCAGCCATCTTCCCACCTCTCCACCGACGGTTTATAAACAGTGATAATAAATATTCGGTCAAAATCCTCATCCAGTGCTACAACCACGTGAATGGGATCTTCATTGATGAATCCAAGAACAAGACAATCCGGCAACGGTCTTCCCACGATGGGATAATCTTCGACAAGAACGCAATCTTTGAGGGCATCTTCTATCTGTAATTTTTTGTAACACTTTAGCTCTTTGAAAAAAGGTAACACTTTAGCTCTTTGAAAAAAGCATAAAATAAAACTGGCGTCAGAATCAAGGATCTGATATTTAGCTCTTCAATCGAGGAGAGCTAAGTGGGACACATTCTATTTCAGTATCGGTCACGGCCATTGGAAGAAGATGATCTCACCTTTATCAGAGAAATCATTTCATGTCATTATGATAAAGGTAGGAGCTATATATCCCGTGTCCTCTGCGAGGCATGGTCATGGCGGCAGCCAAATGGGGATCTGAAAGAATATGCCGCCAGAGACCTTTTATTACGTTTGGAAGAGCAAGGGTTCATCAGTTTGCCGCCCCGCCTGCGTAAAAAAAATAACGCCTTTGTTAAGACCTATAGCCAGATTCCTCTTTCTGTTGATGAAGCCCTGACCGGTTCCGTTTCTGACTACCCAGCGCCATCCTTCCAGATCGTTGCTGCTCGTGGGAGCTACCGCTGGGATTACCTTGTTCATCATTACCATTACCTGGGGCTTCCGAAACTGGTTGGCGAGCATCTGAAGTATGAGGTTTCGATTGACGGCCAGATTGTGGCATGCCTCGGATGGGCATCGGCAGCCTGGAAGATCAGGTATCGGGATGTCTTCATTGGCTGGGCTGAACAGACCAAGCGGAAAAACCTTCATTTGGTGGTCAACAATGTCCGCTTTTTGATTCTGTCCTGGATTCAAGTTGAGCATCTTGCCTCCAAGCTCCTGGCCATGAGTCTGAAACGGTTGAGCGGCGACTGGCAGGAGGTTTTTGGGCATCCTGTTTATCTGGCT
>MICJ01000046.1:0-3004 GCA_001830835.1 Syntrophobacterales bacterium GWC2_56_13
ACAGGCGCTCTTCGGGATCATTCAGGGCGGAGTCTATACGGATCTGCGGCGGCGATCGGCTGAGTCTCTTCTGGAGATCGACTTCGACGGCTATGCTCTGGGGGGCCTCAGCGTCGGGGAGCCCAAGGAGTTGATGCTGGAAAACCTGGCGGAGACGGCGCTTCTACTTCCGGAAGACCGGCCGCGATACCTGATGGGCGTAGGCACACCTGAAGACCTCGTCGAGTGTGTCTACCACGGGATCGACATGTTCGACTGCGTGATGCCGACGCGCTCGGCCCGCAACGGATTGTTGTTTACAAACGGAGAAAAGGTTGTTATAAAAAACGCCCGTAACCGGGAGGACGGCTCGCCCCTCGACAGTGCATGTGATTGTTATACCTGTCTAAATTACTCGCGGGCCTATCTGCGGCACCTCTATATCGCCGGGGAGATCCTGGCCATGGTTTTAAATACGATCCACAACCTCCGGTATTATCTCCGTCTCATGGAACGGATCCGGGAGGCCGTTCGGGAGGGCCAGTACCGGGATTTCAGAAAGCGTTTTCTGAAAGAGCGGAAGGATGCCGAGGCAAGCGGTTTAGAGTAAGTCGATTCGGCAAAAAATGAATGCAGAAATGATTTTATGATAATGGAGGGCTTTACCGTGATGAATCTGGCTTATGCATTGGGTTTCCCGGGAGGAGGCGGCGCCGCCGGCGGCGATTTCAGTTTTATCATTATGATGGCCGTCCTTTTCGGCATCTTTTATTTTCTTTTGATCAGGCCTCAGCAGAAAAAACAGAAAGAAATAAAGGATATGATAGCTAATCTTGCGCACGGCGATCTTGTGATGACTTCCGGTGGAATTCAGGGAAAGGTCGTGGGGTTGACGGACACGGTCGTAACCATCGAGATCGCCGACAAGGTGAAGATAAAGGTTGGCAGAAACTTTATCGGCGCTGTTCTGCAGAAAGAACCCAAGTAATAAGTCTGAAAGGGGCAAAACATGTTTAAAAGCATCAGAATCAGGGCCGCCGTCACGATCGTTCTCTGCCTGGCCTCGCTCGTCTATCTGGCGCCTTCCCTGACATCCGATCTTCCCGATTCATGGAAGAAATACCTCCCGACGGACAAGATCCACCTCGGACTCGATCTGCAGGGGGGGATGCACCTGGTCCTGGAGGTGCAGTCCGCCAAGGCGGTGGAAAGCACCCTGGAGAGGACCGTGGGCGATCTGAAGGAAAACCTCATGGACAAACGGGTCCGCTTCAAGCTCCGCGAGCGGACCAAGGACAGGGATTTTACCTTCGAATTTCCGGACGTCGCTTCGCGTGACACCTTCGATAAGATTCTCAAGAACGATTACCCGGACCTCGAAATCGCCACGTCGGAAATGGCGGAAGGCAGGGGGCTGGTTTCCCTGAAGATCAGCGACAAACGCGCTGCCGATATCAAGAAAATGGCCGTCGAACAGAGTCTGGAGACGATCCGGAACCGAGTCGATCAATTCGGCATCACCGAACCGGAGATCATCCCTCAGGGGAAGGATCGGATCATCGTCCAGCTTCCCGGAATCAAGGATACGGCCCGGGCCAAGAACCTGATCGGCCGGACCGCCCTCCTGGAATTCAAGCTCGTGGACGAGGAGCACAGCCTCGACGAGGCCCTCAAGGGAAATGTCCCAGAAGGGAGCACCGTTGCTTACGAATCCCGGACGGACCGGAATTCCGGACGGCGCACCCAAACCCCTCTTCTTCTCAAAGGCCGGACACTCCTCACCGGCGACGCCCTGGAGGGCGCCAAGGTCGAGATCGGCGACCGCTTCGGCGAACCGCATGTCTCGATCAAGTTCAACGCCCAGGGGGCGAAGGACTTCGACCGGATCACCGGGGATAACGTCAAGAAACGCCTGGCCATCGTCCTGGACGGCCTTGTCCACTCCGCTCCAGTCATCCAGGAGCGAATCTCCGGCGGTCAGGCCCAGATCACCGGCTCTTTCACCATGGATGAGGCGAGCGACCTGGCCATTGTGCTTCGCGCCGGCGCGCTGCCGGCGCCGGTGATCATTCTCGAGGAGCGGACGGTCGGACCTTCTCTCGGCCAGGATTCGATCGACAAGGGGACCTGGGCGAGCGTCATTGCGGGGATTCTGATCCTGATGTTCATGATCCTCTATTATCGGCTCACCGGTTTTATTGCCGATGTCGCCCTGGCCATGAACATGCTGCTCCTGCTCGGGGTGATGGCGGCCTTCAAGGCGACCCTGACGCTGCCCGGCATCGCCGGCATCGCCTTGACCATCGGCATGGCCGTGGACGCCAACGTCTTGATCAATGAAAGGATCAGGGAGGAACTGCATCTTGGGAAAACGCTGCGAGCCGCAATCGAGGCCGGCTACACGAAGGCCTTCCTGACCATTTTCGACTCCAACGTGACCACCCTGGTGGCGGCGCTGTTTCTCTTCGGCTTCGGCACCGGTCCTGTCAAAGGATTCGCCGTGACGCTGACTATCGGCATTGTGGTGAGCATGTTTACCGCCATCTTCGTCACGCGGATTGTCTTCGATTACCTGATCTGGAATCGGAGGGTTGAAAAAATAAGCATCTAAGGAAGGGACCAGCCCGGAAGGGGTCCCGGAGCGGGACATCCCACGCCTTTTGTTTTTTTGGAGAATGACATGGAAATCATAAAAACGGAAACCCATATCAATTTCGGCAGGATGATGAAGTCAGCGGTCCTCGTTTCGATCGCCGTGATCGCGATCGGCATCGCCTCCCTGATCTGGCATGGGGGACCCAATTTCGGCATCGACTTCGCGGGCGGCGCCCTGATTCAGATCAAATTCCAGAAAGAGACGCCGACGGACAAGATTCGGACCGCTTTCAAATCGATGGGCTTCGAGGGAAGCATCATTCAGGATTTCGGACCCGACGAGGTCATTGTCCGAACCGCCGAGTCCGGCGCCGATGCCAAAGAGTTGACCTCCCGTGTCGAGGAGGCGCTGAGCGCCGCCTTCGGCAAG
>MICJ01000046.1:3011-26034 GCA_001830835.1 Syntrophobacterales bacterium GWC2_56_13
ACGAGTTGAGACGGATCGAGGTGGTCGGCCCAAAAGTGGGAAAGGATTTGACGCGGAAGGCGATTCTGGCCATCCTCTTCTCCTGGCTCGGCATCCTCATCTATGTGGGGGTCCGCTTCGAGTTCCGCTACGCCCTGGGCGGCATCATCGCCCTGATCCACGACGTCCTGATCACGGTCACCTTCCTCTCCCTGTTCAACAAGGAGTTCGATCTGAATATCGTGGCGGCCCTGCTGACGATCATCGGGTACTCGATCAACGACACGATCGTCATCTTCGACCGGATCCGCGAAAATGCACGCAAAAACATCCGGCAATCCCTGTTCGACATCATCAATACGAGCGTCAACCAGACGCTCAGCAGGACCCTCCTAACCTCTTTTACGGTATTCGTGGTTCTGGTTGTCCTTTTCTTTTTCGGGGGGGGCGTGATCCACGATTTTACCTTCGCGCTGCTTGTGGGAACGATCGCCGGCGTCTATTCCACCGTTTTCATTGCAAGCCCGATCGTGCTTCTGTTCGAAAAGATCAAGCCGACAGGGCTGAAGGGAAAAAAGTAACATTGACCCCACTGGAGATCGGAGGACTGACCATCTTCATCCTGGTGCTTTTGTTCGGCGCCTTCTCCATACTTTTCGGCCTTCCGGGAACCGCTATCATCCTCATCGATGCGTTCGTCTATGCAGCCGTTACGGGGTTTGAGAGGATCGGGCCCAAGATCCTCATCACCCTGCTGATCCTCTCGGTCCTCGCGGAGATCACGGATTTTGCCGTCGGAATGGCGGGCGCCGTGAAATTCGGTTCCTCCAGGAGGGGCTTCTGGGCGTTTTTCATCGGCGGGTTGATCGGCGCCTCTATCATGGCCCCCTTTCTCCTGGGGCTTGGCATCATCGCCGGCACTTTCCTCGGAGGTTTCGTCGGCATGATGGCGATTGAACTTCTCGACCGAAACCGATTGAAGCCCACGCTCCGGGCGGCCTGGGGGGCGGTCCTCGGCCGGTCGGCGGGGATCATCGTGAAGGGCTTCTTCGCCCTGATCATGGTCATCATCACATTAACGAGCGTCTATTCGTAAGGATACTTTAAATGAGCCAACAGAAATCGAAATTTCGTGAATACGTTGAAGCGATCATCCTGGCCATCGTGATTGCCCTTTTCATCCGGACATTCGTGATCCAGGCCTACAAAATTCCTTCCGGGTCCATGAAACCGACGCTGCAGATCGGCGACCATATCCTGGTGAGCAAATTCAACTACGGGATCAAACTACCCTTCCTCCGCACCACCCTGATCCCCGTCGGCGCTCCCCAACGGGGGGATATCGTCGTCTTCATCTACCCCGAAGACCGTTCTAAGGATTTCATCAAACGTCTCATCGGCGTCCCCGGGGACACGATCGAGATCCGCAACAAGAAGATTTTCATCAACGGCCTTCCTTACAGCGACAAGCACGGGGTGTACGTGGACAACCTCGTCATCCCCGGCGCCGTCCAGCCCCGCGACAATTTCGGACCGGTCACGGTGCCGGAAGGTTCCCTGTTCGTCATGGGTGACAACAGGGACGAGAGTTACGACAGCCGTTTCTGGGGATTCGTCAGCAAGAAGGACGTCTTAGGCAAGGCCTTGATCATCTACTGGTCCTGGAACCATGAGGAACACTGGGTCCGCTGGAGCCGAATCGGCAGGATCTTGCATTGAACGTTCGGACGTTCTTCATTTTGTGAATTCGCCCTTCCCGTCGGACCGCCCTTTCTCCGTCTTCAGATAAGCATGAAAATGATCATGGCCAGCGTAAGGATGGTAAGAACCGCAACCGTCAGCCAGGAGAGGATGTTCATGGCGAGGCCGTTTACGTATTTCCCCATGATTCGCCGGTCGTTGACCAGAAGGAGCATAAAGACGAGGATGACGGGGAGGATAGCCCCGTTGATGACCTGCGAATAGAACATGATCCCGATCAGCGGCATGTCGGGCAGGAGGATGATCCCGGCGCCGAGAAAGACCATCAGGGAGTAGAGGCCGTAGAACTGGGGGGCCTCCAGGAACTTGCAGTTCAGGCTGGACTCCCACCCGAAGGCCTCGCAGATGGTGTAAGAGGTAGAGATTGGAAGGATGGAGGCCGCAAAGAGCGAGGCGTTCAGGAGACCGAAGGCAAACAGCCAGGAACAGTATTCACCGGCGAGCGGCGCCAGCGCCTGGGCGGCATCCCTGGCGCTTTCGATCTTCACGCCGTTCTGGAAGAGCGTGATCGCACAGAGCAAGATGATGAAAAAGGCCACCACGTTGACCATGATCGACCCGAAGATCACATCCATCCGGGTGTACTGGTAATCTTCCGCCTTGAGTCCCTTGTCGACGACGGAGGACTGCAGGTAGAACTGCATCCAGGGGGCGATCGTCGTTCCGATCACGCCCACGGCCATCGTCAGAAAACCTTTGTCCAGCTGGATGGCCGGTTTCAGGAAGGAAGAGCCGACGGCGTTCCAGTCCGGCTTACCCATGAAGCCGGACACGATGTAAGAGAGGTAGAAGACACAGGCAAACAGAAACACCTTCTCCACGGACTTGTAGTTCCCCTTGACCACCAGCCACCAGACAAACGCAGCGCTGAAAGGCACGGAAAGGGTTCGGCTGATGCCGAAGATCTCCAGGCTCGCGGCAACGCCGGCGAATTCGGAAATCGTGTTCCCTAGATTGGTCAGAAACAGGACGATCATCAGGTAGAAGGTGATACGCGCCCCGAACCGTTCGCGGATCAGATCGGAGAGCCCCTTGCCAGAAACCACGCCCATCCGAGCGCACATCTCCTGGATGATGATCAGCGCCGCGGTGATCGGGATGAGGGTCCACAGGAGGCCGAGTCCGTATTCGGCGCCGGCCAGTGAATAGGTCGTGATGCCTCCGGCGTCGTTGTCGACGTTGGAGGTGATGATCCCCGGTCCGATCAGTGCGAAAAACAGTCCGAATGATCTCCAGTATTTCTTGCCGGCAAAGCCCTGCCGAACTCTGCGGACGATTCCTGAAAGGGTATCCAGCATTGGTCACCGCCGCCTTCGTCATCGGTCATGGTCTACTTCCCTAATTTTGGCGCCACCACTTCGAGAAGATTCTTGAAGAGGATGACCCCTTTCAAACGTTCATCATCATCGACGACCGGCATGGCCATGATCCCGTACTTGGCAAAATCATCGGCGATCTGGTCCTTCTTCTCCTCGATGTTCACCGAAATCAGCCGTTTATCCATAATGTCCGAAAGGACGGTTTCCGGTTTTGCGATCAACAGATCGCGGAGGCTCAGCACCCCGAGGATATGCTCCTCGCCATCCAAAACGTAGATATAATAGATCAGATCCATGTCCTCGGCTTCGCGTCTGATCGTCTCCATCGCCTCTGCCACCGTAACGTCGGGAGTGAAACTAAGGAAAGCGGTGGTCATCAGCCCCCCAGCCATCTCCTCGGGATGGGCCAAGAGTTCCTTTACATCATCCGCGACATCCTGCTCCATCTCCCTGAGTATCCCTTCCGCCTTGTCCTTAGGCAGATCTCCCAGGAGATCCGCCGCCTCGCTCAAGGACATCTCTTCAATGATGTCGGAGGCATTGGCCGTATCCATATCCTGGATCAGGCTGACCTGGATCTTCGGATCGGTCTCTTCCAGAATTTCGGCGGCGGTTTCCGCGTCGAGGGAACGGAAGACGGCAGAACGCTGGTGGATATTTAAATCTTCTATGATGTCCGCAAGATCGGCCGGGTGGAGATGGGCCAGACGGTTCTGGGCGATGGTCAGCCGGAGCAGATCGGGCGAAAAGAGCGGCTGGACGAACTTCCAGGAGATGAGCTGATCGGTCATGGTGTAATCGAAGAGTTTCCGGAGGAGAAACGCTACGGAACGCTCCAGTCCCACGCGCCGGAGCAGACCGTGAAATCCCACATCCACATGGACCAGATAGAGATCCCTATGCACCTTGAGGAACTGCAGATCGTTCACCCTGCGGATCTTCGCCCCGTCCGTATCCACCACCTGCTTGTCCAGGAGGGTATCCTTCAGAAAAAGTTCACCGGAACGGGGCGCCGGCTCCCGGAAATCTTCCGGTTGCGGGGTATGGAAAATGAGCGTTCCGTTGACCTCCGCCACCCTCCGCCAGGGCAAAAGAACGATCTTTTTATCCTTTTCCAAGCGCACGAGGATATCCAGGACCGGAGGATAGATCTCCGCGATGTTCCCTGTCAGGTCGAGGACCTTTCCGATGGCACGGCCTTCGGAATCAACGATTTTTATCCCCAGGATCTCGCTTAAAAATAAAAAAACCTGAGGTTCGTAGTTAACAGCCATGATCATCGCCTCCAGGTAATATTAATCAATAACACTATTCAAAGATATTTTAAAAGTTTTTTCGGCGTTCTTTTATCTTGACACCGTCCTAATTTTTATTATACGTTTCATCTTGAAAGCGGTTATTTATAACCTTTTTAATTTAATCCAGTGAGATGGGAGTCTTGTGAGTTACATTCATCAGTCGCCATCTGATCTGCCGGCCTTCTCTGATCACAGGGGAAGGCTTTTTTTTGACAGTTTCCAAAGGAGAGAGCATGGAACAAAAAAAGGTGGTAATGGATGCCGACGGACTCGACCGCTCCCTGACAAGGATCGCCTATGAGATCCTGGAAAAGAACGGGGGGAGCGAGGACCTGGTTCTCGTCGGTATCCAGACAGGAGGCGTTTTTCTCGCCCGGCGCCTCCGAAAAAAAATATCCTCCATGGAAGGTCGGAAAATTCCCTTAGGCATATTGGACATCACCCTCTACCGCGACGACCTCCTCACCTCCCATCGGAAACCGCTGCTGGGAAAGACAGATATTCCCTTCTCTCTGGACGGCAAAAAAGTGGTCCTCGTAGACGACGTCCTTTTTACCGGACGGACGATCCGGGCAGCCATGGATGCTCTCATCGATTTCGGCAGACCGAAGCTGATCCAGCTCGCAGTCCTCATCGATCGGGGTCACCGGGAACTTCCCATCCGGGCCGATTTCGTGGGCAAGAACCTTCCTTCATCGCTTTGGGAGGCCGTCAGCGTCAATCTCACGGAGAAGAACGGCGCGGATGAGGTGGTCATCGAAGAAAGTAGGTGAGGTTCGATCATGAAATTGAAAAGGAAAGATCTCCTCGGCATCCAGGAACTCTCCGTGGAAGAGATCAATCTGGTCCTCGACACGGCAGAATCCTTCCTCGAGGTCTCGACCCGGGAGATAAAGAAGGTCCCCACGCTCCGTGGAAAGACCGTGGTGAATCTCTTCTACGAGCCCAGCACCCGGACAAGGACCTCGTTCGAGATAGCCGGCAAGCGTCTGAGCGCGGACACCATCAACATCTCCACCTCGACCAGCAGCGTCGTCAAGGGAGAAACCCTGATCGACACGGCGAAAAACCTGGAGGCAATGAATCCTGACATCATAGTGATCCGTCACAGCGCCGCCGGCGCCCCCCACATTCTGGCCGGCCTGCTCAGGCAGTCGATCATCAACGCCGGCGACGGGGCCCACGAACACCCCACGCAGGCGCTTCTGGACATGATGACAATCCGGTCCAAGAAGGGGCGGATCGCCGGACTCCATGTGGCCATCGTCGGAGATATCGCCCACAGCCGCGTCGCCCGTTCGAACATCCACGGCCTGAGCAAAATGGGCGCCCATGTTTCCGTTGCCGGTCCGGCGACGATGATCCCCCGCGACATTGAGAAAATGGGAGTCCGGTCCTATACACGCATCGAAGAGGCGATCCGGGATGCGGACATTATCATGATGCTCAGAATCCAGACCGAAAGGGAGCGCCAGAGCATCTTCCCCTCGCTGCGCGAATATGCGCAATTCTTCTCCCTCAACAGCCGGAACATCGACCTCGCCAGCAAAGAGGTCCTCATCATGCATCCGGGACCGATGAACCGCGGTGTGGAGATCTCCCCCGAGATCGCCGACGGCCCCCGTTCGATCATCCTCGACCAGGTTACGAACGGCGTGGCCGTGAGGATGGCCCTTCTCTATCTGATGACAGGAGGCAGTAATCCATGACTCTCTTGCTGAAAGACGGCAGGGTGGTGGATCCCTCCCGGAAAGCGGACGCGGTGGGGTACCTGCTGATCGAAAACGGAAAGATCGCCGGAAGCGGCAAGGAGCTGCGCCGCGCCGGGAAGAACACACCCAGGAAGGGCGATCCCGCAATGGAGATTCTGGATCTCCGGGGCAAAATCGTCGTGCCAGGCCTTATCGACATGCACACCCATCTGCGGGAGCCGGGATTCGAGTACAGGGAAACGATCGCCTCCGGGAGCGAGGCCGCCCTCGCGGGGGGATTCACTTCCATCGCCTGCATGCCCAACACGAACCCCGTGAATGACAACCGCTCCGTCACAGAATACATTTGCCGGAAGGCGACCGAATGCGGCCTCGTAAACGTCTATCCTGTTGCCGCAATCAGCGTGAAATCCGAGGGCGCATTTTTGACCGAATTCCAGGATCTCAAGGCCGCCGGCGCCGTCGGTCTTTCGGACGACGGCAAACCAGTGATGAACGCCGCCCTGATGAGGCGGGCCCTCGAATACGCTTCGTCTATCGATATGCCGGTCATCGCCCACTGCGAGGACAGGGATCTCTCTGCCGGGGGTTTGATGCACGAAGGGTTTGTGGCCACCGAGCTCGGGCTCCCCGGCATCCCCGCGGTCGCGGAAGAGGTTATGGTCGCCCGTGACCTCCTCCTCGCCGAATTTACCGGGGCGGCGGTGCACATCGCCCATGTGAGCACCGCCGGGTCGGTCCGTCTGATCCGGGAAGCCAAGGTAAGAGGCGTCCGGGTCACAGCCGAAACCGCGCCCCATTACTTTACCCTGACCGATGAGGTCCTCCGGGGTTTCGACACCAACACGAAGGTTTACCCGCCCCTGCGCGGCGCGGAAGATGTCGCAGCCGTCCGGGAAGGCCTGCGCGACGGCACGCTCGATGTCATTGCCAGTGACCACGCCCCCCACGCCCGGACCGATAAGGAGGTCGAGTTTGAGTATGCGGCGAGCGGCCTGACGGGACTGGAAACCTCTCTCTCCCTTTCTCTCCGGCTTGTCGCCGACGGCATCCTCACTATTCCGGCCCTGATCGAAAAGATGACCGTCAACCCCGCGGGGATCCTCCGCCTCCCGAAGGGCACCCTCGCCGTTGGCGCCGACGCCGATATCACTGTCATCGATCCCGACCGGGAATGGATCGTTGATCGCAAATTATTCCGTTCCCGCGGTAAAAACTCTCCCTTTCACGGCTGGAACATGAAGGGAATGGCGGTCCTGACAATCGTCGGCGGCCATATCCGCTACCGTGATTTTTGAAAAATGAATGCAAGGACACAGTACCGGACGGAAGCAATCGTCCTTCGCCTCCTGGATTACGGCGAATCCGATCTGATCGTGACCTTCTGCACCGCGGAGTTCGGAAAGCTCAGGGGGATCGCCAAAGGGGCGAGAAGGAGCCGCAAGAGGTTCGCGAATGCACTCGAGCCATTTTCGCGCCTGCAGATCCTATTCTCCCGCCGGAGGCCGGAAAGCCTGGCCCTGATAGAGTCGTGCGATGTCCTCTCTCACTTTCCGGGAATCCGCGCCAACCTGGAAAAGACGTTCACCGCCTCCTATCTGATTGACCTGACGGATCAGTTCACGCCGGATGACAAGAACAACGAAGGCCTGTTCCAGCTTTTGAACGATTTTCTCCGGCTTCTCGAAGGCGGCCCTGCGACGGAGGGGCTCCTCCGTTTCTTTGAGATCCGTCTCCTGAAGCTTTCCGGCTACGACCCCGTGCTGGATCATTGCCTGGTCTGCAAAACGCCGCTCGGAAATGAGAAAGCCTACCATTTCAACTCCGGCGACGGCGGACTTATATGCACCGCCTGCCGCCCCGACAGTCCGGATGCCCTCCCCGTCTCCCTCGGAACGATACGGATGCTGCTGATGGGGCGCGAGATGGAGATCGACCGGCTGGGCAGGCTGTTTCTGTCGGAACAATCCGCAGAGGAGAGTCGGCGTCTCCTGGCCCATTTCATTCGTCATCTCCTCGGCAGGGAGCTGAAATCCGTTCACGTCCTCAATGAAATCCGGCGTCTGGGAATCTAAGAGTTTCAGATTCACATTGACACGCTCTTGCCGCCATGCTAAGAAGCCGACCATGAAAAATTGCCGTAAATTCAAGAAATAACGTGATTTAAATGACAGGAGGAGTTGTGACCTTTCAGGAATTGCTCTTCGCCCTCGAACGATACTGGGCCGCCCGGGGCTGCGTGATCCAGCAGCCTTACGACATCGAGGTGGGCGCCGGAACCTTCAACCCGGCCACTTTTCTTCGGGCCCTGGGGCCGGAGCCCTGGAGGGTGGCCTACGTGGAACCCTCCCGGAGACCAACGGACGGCCGCTACGGTGAAAACCCGAACCGTCTCCAGCATTACTATCAGTACCAGGTCATCATGAAACCATCGCCGCTCGATATCCAGGAATTGTACCTCGACTCCCTGAAGAGCTTCGGAATCGATCCGCTGGAGCACGATATCCGTTTTGTGGAGGACGACTGGGAGTCTCCTACGATAGGCGCCTGGGGACTCGGCTGGGAGGTCTGGCTCGACGGAATGGAAATCTCCCAGTTCACCTACTTCCAGCAGGTCGGCGGCTTCGATCTCCACCCCGTCAGCGCGGAGTTGACCTACGGCACCGAACGGATCGCCATGTATCTCCAGGGAATCGACAACGTCTACGACCTCGAATGGACCAAAGGGATCAAATACGGGGACATCCACCACCAGAGCGAGGTGGAATGGTCGGTTTACAATTTCGAAACTGCCGACATCGACCAGCTGAGAAATCTCTTCGACATGTACGAGGCCGAGGCGATCCGGACGGCGGGAAAGGGGCTGGTGCTCCCCACCTACGACCTCTGTCTCAAGTGTTCCCACACCTTCAATATGCTGAACGCCCGGGGAGCGATCGGCGTGGCCGAACGGACGAGCTATATCGGCCGGGTCCGGAATCTCGCCCACCTCAGCGCGGAGGGCTATCTCCGGCAAAGGGAAGCTCTGGGCTATCCCCTCCTGAAGAGGAAATAACGATTGGGAGAACATTGATGGGCAAGGAACTGCTGCTCGAAATCGGAACCGAAGAGATCCCGGCCGCCTTTCTGCCGAAGGCGCTTAAGGATATGGAGGAGATCGTCCGGAAGGAGCTTGCGGCAAACCGCATCCGCCACGGGGAGGTCCGGACGATGGGGACGCCCCGCCGGCTCTTCCTGGCGGCAGCCGATGTCGCTGAACGCCAGGAAGATCAAGTCATCGAGAAACTGGGACCGGCCAGAAGGGTCGCCTTTGACGAACAGGGGAACCCCTCCAGGGCCGCCCTTGGTTTTGCCAAAGGACAGGGTCTCGACATCTCGGCGCTGGAAACCATCGCCACGGAGAAGGGGGAGTATCTCTGCGCCCGGAAGAAAATCAACGGCGAGGCGACGGAAAGCCTACTCCCGGCGATCCTGACGAAGGTCATCACCGGGATCCCCTTCCGCAAATCGATGCGGTGGTCCGATCTGGAGTTCCGTTTCGCCCGCCCGATCCACTGGCTCCTGGCCCTTTTCGACGGCCGAATCGTCCCCTTCCGGATCGGGAACATCGAAAGCGGCAGCGCAAGCCGCGGTCACCGTTTCATGAGCCCCGCATCCTTCCCCGTCGACAGCCTGGCGGAGTACCTGGCGAAAACACGCGATCATTTCGTCATCGTCGATCCCGTGGAGAGGAAAAAGATCATCCGCGAAGAGACGCAGAAGGCGGCTGAGTCCGCAGGCGGCAGGGTCTTCCACCACGAGGAGCTTCTCGAGACAGTCACCTTCCTCACAGAGTACCCGACCGTCGTCTGCGGGAGCTTCGACCGGGAATACCTGGAACTTCCCAGGGAGGTCCTCATCACCACGATGATCTCCCACCAGAAGTATTTTCCGGTCCTGGACGAAAATGGCGCCCTTCTCCCCTTCTTTCTCACCGTCAACAACACCCTCGCCCATGATCCTGCGGTCGTGAGACGGGGAAATGAAAGGGTCATCCGCGCCCGTCTGGCCGATGCCCGATTTTTTTTCGAAGAGGATCGGAAGATCCCCCTCGACCGTCGCGTGGAGGATCTCAAGAAGGTGATCTTCCATACCCTTCTCGGAACCTCCTACGAGAAGGTCGTGCGCTTCCGTAAACTGGCCGGCTGGATCGCCGACCGGATCGATCCGGTTCTCGGGGCCAGGGTGGAGAGGGCAGCAACGCTCGCCAAGGCCGACCTGGATACCCAGATGGTCGGCGAATTTGCAGAGCTGCAGGGGGTCATGGGCCGTGAATATGCGCTACTGGCCGGCGAGGATTCCGTCGTGGCAAAGGCCATCTACGAGCATTATCTTCCCACAGCGGCAGGCGGCGAACTTCCCGAAACCGACGCAGGCGCCATCGTCAGCATTGCCGACAAGATGGATACGATCTGTGCCTTCTTCGGCGTCGACCTGATACCCACGGGGACGGCCGACCCTTACGCCCTGCGCCGCCAAGCCATCGGAGTCATCAACATCATCCTAAGGAAGCGCTACCCGCTTCCCGTTGACGGCCTGATCGAGGAGAGCCTCGCCGTTCTCGATCCCCTTCTGAAGCGTGCCGCCGCTGATGCAAAGGCCGATGTCCTGGAGTTTTTCCGGGGCCGGTTTGAAAATCAGCTCATCTCCCAGGGACATCCCTACGACGTCGTTGCCGCCGTTCTCGCCACCGGCCTGCAGGATTTCGTCCGGGCGGAGGAAAAGATCCTGGCCATGGAGACCTTCAAATCCCATGTTGATTTCCAGCCGCTGGCGATCGCCTTCAAACGGGTTGTCAACATCATCCGGGATTTCCAGAACGGCGCCGTCGATCCCTCCCTGTTTGCCGGTCCGGAAGAGAAGGATCTCCACGAGGTGTTTATTCAGATCCGGCAGACGGTTCTTGTGCACATCGCCGGCGGAGACTATCACGCCGCCCTTATCGAAATGGCTCGTCTCCGCAAGCCGGTGGATGCCTTCTTCGAAACGGTTCTGGTCATGGCGGAGGATAAACGCGTCCGCTTCAACCGGCTTTCTCTCCTGAAAGAGATTGCCGATCTATTTCACGGTATTGCCGACTTCTCCAGGATCGTGACCGAGGGATAAAACAGACGGCCTCGGAAAACTTCATATTGAATTTTTTTATCGGATCTGATTTAGTTGAATTTCCAGATATCCCCGGCAGGATTGTTTTAACCGTACACGGGCATCCCTCGGCAGCGGGCAGAATTGGAGAAAGCCATGACGGATCTGATCAAGGACAAAGATGTCACGAGTCTCGAAGAGTTGCTCCAGCAGCGCAAGGCCCTGTTGGACATCACCAACCGGATACATGCCGCCCAGAATATAAAGCAGATCCTCGTCGATCTGAAGGACGGGATTCTGAGCCTCTTCAGCGCCCGCTCTCTGACTATCTATGTCCTGGATCGGATGAGTAACGAGATCTATTCCATGTTCCTGGCCGGCACGGAGTTGAAAGAAATCCGCGTGGGGATCGACAAGAAGAGCATAGCCGGTTATGTCGCCTCTACCGGAAAAGTCGTCAACATTGCGGACGCCTATGACAGTGATGAGCTCGGGACCATCGACGGGGAGTTAATCCACGACTCGAGCTGGGATAAGAAAACCGGCTTCCGGACCAGGCAGATCCTCGCCGCCCCGATCGTCCAGAACAAGATGATCACGGGAGTGGTGCAGGTCCTCAACAAGAAGGGAGATACCGGGAAGTTCTCCGAGGATGAAGCGGGATTTCTGCTCGAGATCACGAACGTCCTCGGCATCGCCTTCTACAACCAGGAACGTTACGCAAGGCGGCGGAAAACCCGTTTCGACTTTCTGCTCAGCCGTGGCCTCCTCAAGGAGGAGGAGCTGGACAGCGCCTGGGAGGATTCGCGCGAAGCCAAGGAAACCGTAGAGACCTATCTGACGAAGAAGTACAAGGTCTCCCGCGAGGATATCGGCCGCTCCTTTGAAGAGTTCTTCCGCTGCAAATTCATCTCCTTCTCGGACAAATACCCTATCCCCGGGGATCTGCTCAAAAACCTGAAGAAGGAATACCTGCGCCGGGAACTCTGGGTCCCGCTGGAAAAGAAGGACGGCGCCATCCAGATCATCGTGGACGATCCCAACAACATCCTGAAGCGGGACATGATTGAAAACCTTCTCAAGACGAAGTCCGTCCGCTACAACGTCTCCTTCCCGGACGACATCATTAAGTTCATCAACCACTTCTTCCAGTCCCACGAGGACGAATCCACCATCACCGATATTCTCGGAAAACTCGGATCGGCGGAGGAGGAGTCCCAGGAGGAGGAGGATGGCGAGGTCGTCACCGAGTCCGACAGCGTGATCATGCAGCTCGTCAACAAGATCATCCTCGACGCCAGCGCCCGACGCGCCTCTGATATTCACGTCGAACCCAACGTCGCGAAAAAAAATGTCGAGGTCCGTTACCGGGTAGACGGCGACTGCGCCCTCTATCAAACCCTCCCCTACAGCTACCGGGCGGCCGTCGTTTCGCGCATCAAAATCATGTCGAACCTGGACATCACGGTCCGACGCCTCCCCCAGGACGGAAAGATCAAGTTCAGGAAACCGGGCGGCGAGGAGATGGAACTGCGCGTCGCCACCATCCCGACCCAGGGCGGGGTGGAAGATGTCGTGATGAGGCTTCTGGCGAAGGGGGAAACCATGCCCCTGGAGGCCATGGGGATGTCGGAGCGCAATCTCCGGGAACTCAGGAACATCTTGGAGAAGCCCTACGGCATGGTCCTCGTCGTCGGCCCGACCGGCTCCGGCAAGACGACCACCCTGCACGCCGCCCTCCATGAGATCAACACGCCGGACAAAAAGATCTGGACGGCTGAAGACCCGGTGGAAATCACCCAGTACGGTCTGCGTCAGGTTCAGGTCCAGTCCAAGATCGGCTTCGACTTTGCCGCCGCCATGCGCGCTTTCCTCCGGGCCGACCCGGACGTGATCATGGTGGGCGAGATGCGGGATTTCGAAACGGCCAAAACCGGCGTCGAGGCATCGCTGACGGGTCACCTCGTCTTCAGCACGCTGCACACGAACAGCGCCCCGGAGACCATCGTCCGCCTGCTCGATATGGGAATCGACCCACTCAATTTCGCCGACTCCCTATTGGGCATCTTGGCCCAGCGTCTCGTTCGCACCCTCTGCAAAAAATGCAAGGAGGCCTATCATCCGGATCGCAACGAATACGATGAAATCGTGGAGAGCTACGGCGAGGAGCAGTTCGTGAAACTGAACTTCCCCTACGATGACCGCTTCACGCTCTATCGGCCGAAAGGGTGCGAGGCCTGCGACAAGACGGGATACAAGGGAAGGATGGGGATCCACGAACTGGTCATCGCCTCGGACGGCATCAAACGACTCATCCAGAAACGGGAGACGGTCGAAGTGATGCGGAACACGGCCATGACCGAGGGGATGACGACGCTGCTTCAGGACGGCATCTATAAATCGATTCAGGGCATTACCGATTTCCGTCAGGTCCGACGCGTCTGCATCAAGTAGCCCCGCTAAGAAACCCAATTCATTTCTGCTCCAGTCTCTTCTTCCAGGCGCTGAGACGCTGGAGCGCATCCAGGGGCGTGAGGTTTATCGGGTCAAGTTCCCGGAGTTCCCGGATCACCGCATCCTTTTCGTCCGCAAAGAGGCTCAATTGATTTGCATGGGGCCGAACCGTCTTTCTGCCCCGGGCAATCTTCGGCATCCCGACCTCGTCAAGTTCCCCCTTCTCCAAGTTGCGGAGGATCTCCTTTGCCCGCGCGATCACTTCGCCGGGCACCCCGGCGATCCGCGCCACCTGGATTCCGTAGCTCCGGTTTGTCCCCCCCTCCATGATCTTCCTGAGAAAGATGATCCGGTCCCCCCATTCCCGCACGGCGATGTTGTAATTGCGCACCCCCTCCTTGGTGACGGAAAGCTCCGTGAGCTCGTGATAGTGGGTGGCAAAGAGGGTCCGCGCCCCGAGATGAGCGGCGTCGTGGATATATTCCGCCGTCGCCCAGGCGATGCTGAGACCGTCGAAGGTGCTCGTTCCCCGTCCCACTTCGTCCAGGATGATCAGGCTCCGCTTCGTGGCGTGACTGAGGATGTCCGCCACCTCGTTCATTTCTACCATGAAGGTGCTCTGTCCGCGGGCAAGGCTGTCCGCCGCACCGACACGGGTGAAGATCCGGTCTGCCACTCCGATCCGGGCTCTTGTCGCGGGAACGAAACTCCCCATCTGGGCCATGAGAACGATCAGGGCGATTTGACGGATAAAAGTCGATTTTCCCGCCATGTTGGGGCCGGTGATGATGAGAAACCGGTTCTTCTCCAGATCGAGGCAGACATCGTTCGGGACAAACCCCGCCCCGCCGGGGATCCGCTCCACGACCGGATGTCGGCCGTCGGTGATCTCGATTGCATCCTCCGCATCGACCACGGGGCAGCAGTAGTTGTACCGCTCGGCAACTTCAGCCAGCGATGCGAGGGCGTCAAGATCGGCGATTCGCGACGCCGTCTCCTGTATCCTCCGGATCTCGCCGGCGATCCTATCCCGGATTTCGACGAACAAATCGTATTCCCTCGCCTGTCGCCGCTCCTCCGCATGGAGGACCGTCTCCTCGTAACCCTTCAGCTCCTCATTGATATAGCGCTCAGCATTGACCAGGGTCTGCTTCCGGATATAGTCATCCGGAACCAGCTGGGCATTCGCCTTCGTGACCTCGAGGTAATACCCGAAGACGCTGTTAAACCCCACCTTCAGGGAATTGATCCCCGTCCGCCGGCGTTCCTTCTCCTCCAGGGCGGCGATCCCTTTCCTGCCGCCGCGCATCGCCGCAATCAGGCGGTCCAGCTCCGGATCAACCCCCTCCCGGATGATCCCTCCTTCGCGGATCGTAAGCGGCGGGTCCTCCGCGATCGACTTTTCGATCAGCTCCTGGATGTCGTGCAGCTCGTCGATGCCCCCATGTATCGCCTTCAGGAGCGGCGTTTCGATTTCGCGGATGAGGGCCCGAATCTCAGGCAGGATCCTGAGGGATGTCCGAAGCGCCGCAAGATCGCGGCCGTTCGCAAGCCCCGTGGCGATCCGGCTTCCGAGACGCTCCAGATCGTAGACGGAACGGAGGCTGCCGCGGAGCGATTCCCGCAGGAGGTGCTGCTCGCGGATCTCGGAAACGGCGGCCAGCCTCTCCCTGATTCTGCCCGGATCCCGGAGAGGGCAATTGAGCCACCAGCGGAGCCTTCTTCCCCCCATGGAGGTCATTGTCTGGTCGAGGACGTAAAATAGCGACCCGGCTTTCTTCCCGTCTACGATCGTGGCGAAGAGCTCGAGATTTCGCTTGGCGACCTCGTCCAGGATCAGCTGGGCGCCGCTTTCATACCAGGTCAGGTCGTTAATGTGGCCGAGACGCCCCTTCTGAGTCTCGGCCATGTAGCCCAAAACGGCGCCCGCTGCAACCGCCATCGCGGGATGACGATCCATGGCCATCTCCGTCAGCCTCTCTTCGGGGAAATGATCCCGGAGACGGATGAGTGCATCCTCCGAAGCGAACTTCTCCGGCGGGAAACGGTTGATCAGGCAGCGCTCCTCATCGCCGGCAAGGCTGCGGACCAGATCGCTGTCGCTAAGGTTCTCGGCGATGATCAGTTCGCGGATCTCGAGCCCGGCCGTCTCCGCGCGGAAGACTTCACGGTCGTCCGTTTCGGTCACCCGGAATTCTCCCGTGGAGATATCGACGAAGGCAAGGCCGAAACGGCCGTCCCGGACAACAAGGGCCGCAAGGAAGTTGTTCTCTTTGGCCCGGAGGTTTTCCGTATCGAGGACCAGCCCGGGGGTCACGACGCGCACCACCTCGCGCTTCACCACGCCCTTTGCCAGCTTCGGATCCTCAACCTGCTCGCAAATGGCCACCTTGAATCCCTTTTCGATGAGCTTCGCGATGTAGGAGGATGAGGCATGGTAGGGAAAGCCGCAGAGGGGGATGGCGTCCTGACTGCTCTTGTTTCGGGAGGTCAGGGTGATATCAAGGACCCGGGAGGCGGTCACGGCATCCTCGAAGAACATCTCATAGAAGTCTCCCATTCGGAAAAAGAGGATGCAGTCGGGGTAGCGCTCCTTCATCTCCGCGTACTGGCGCATGGCGGGGGTCGGGTCCGTCACTCCCATCTCCCTCCCTTCTTTCTTAGATCGATGTAGGACGACCGTTCCAGCCTTCCCTCTCCGCCGATGAAGATATTCAGGAACCAGCTCACCGCGCCGATGATCAGGGCGCCGATCACGGCAGTCCAGAAACCGTGAACCGTAAAGCCGGAAATCACGGCGGAGACAATCTTCAGCATCAGGGCGTTGATCAGAAAGGTGAACAGCCCGAGGGTAAGGATGTTGATGGGGAGCGTCAGAAGGATGAGGAGGGGGCGGAAAAATGCATTCAGAATTCCCAGCGTGGCCGCCGCCAGGAACGCCGGCAACAGGCCATCCACGCGGATGCCGTCGAGGAGCCAGGAGGCCGCCAGAACGGCCGCCGTCAACACCAGCCAGCGCAACAGAACCCCCCTCATCACTACCCTCCTCCCCTCGCGGGATATCAACCGCCTCCGGAAGCTCTCCCCCTGCCGATGCTTAAGTGAACGGTCGGAACTGTTCCGCCTTGGCGCCGCAGACCGGGCAGATTTCGGGCAGGACGCCATCCGCGACATAACCGCAGACCAGGCAGACATGGTAGACCGTCTCCCTCTCCTCCAGGAAGTGGTTCATCGCCTCCTTGTAGAGCTTCGCATGCGTCTCCTCCACATCCCGGCTCTGGCTGAAGTGGATGACCGCCTCCTGGTTTCCCTCCGCTTCCGCCAGTTTGACGAACTCGCCGTATGCGACCGCCGCCACCCCCTTCTCCGACTGGAAGCTCTCCGCCAGGTTCTTCTCGGTCGTTTTGATCTCCTTGAGGACCTTCAGCGCCCTTGCCCCGTGGATCTCTTCGGAGAAGGCGATCACCCGGAAGAGTTTCGCGATCTGGGGATATCCTTCCTTCTCCGCCTTTTCCCCATAAACCTTGAGGCGAAGAGAGGCCTTGGCCTCACCGGCATAGGCCTGCTGCAACGCATCCCTTATTCGATCCATGCCGCCTCCCTGACACAATATTTGGATAAGTCGAAAATTTTCGGGAAACCCCGCCCGTTACTCAGGAGAGAACTCATCCTTCCCCGCGCCGCAGACTGGACAGACCCAATCTTCCGGAAGGTTTTCAAAAGAGACCCCCTTGCGGATCCCCGCATCGGGATCACCCTCCGCCGGGTCATAGACGTAACCGCAGATATTGCAAACATATCTTTCCATGTTCTTTTTCCTCCTTCTGTCGTTAAAACCATCGTCCGGGATTTTCCGGCCTACAGACTGCTTTTCACCATCTCCGCCATCTTCAATCCGAGCGCATGGCGCCTTGCCGTAACCTCAGCTCAGGCGACCGCCGCCTCGCCGATCGCAAAGGCGCGGAGATTGGCCTCGACTCGGGAGGCTGGCATACCCTCGCGGATCACCGCTGCGAATAGCTCCCGGTTGACGGGCAGCACCCCCAACCTCGCAACGGCGCCTATCATGATGATGTTTCCCCAAATGGGGTTGCCTAATCGGATCGCTTCGGCCGTCGCATCGAGAAAACAGGCCGTCTCCGAGAGTGCCGCGACCGCCTTACGGATCGTCTCCGGCGCCGGGTAGTCGGCCTCGCCCGTGATCACGCCCACCGGGTAGATCGGCCGCATGTTTACGAGCGACTTCACGGAGGGATTGCCGTAGTCGGCAAGCACCCGAATCGCCTCGACCGGCTCGAGGGCGACAAGCAGATCCGCTCTCCCCTTCGGGATCTGCGGACTCCAGACCGCCGCAGACGAAACACGGATGTGGCTCATGACCGAGCCGCCGCGCTGGGACATCCCGAACGTCTCCCCGATCGTCACCCTGAACCCCCTCCGGACCAGCATGGTCGCAAGAACCCGCGAGGCCATGACATTCCCCTGGCCCCCCACGCCGGTAATCACGATATTGTAAGGATCTTTCCGCAATGCCAGATTCGTCATGATTTTGCCGCCTCCTCGCAACGGATGGCCTCGGCCGGGCAGATCCCGGCGCAGACGCCGCAGCCGGCGCAGATGACCTCATCGATCTGCGCTTTTTTCTTTTCCCTGTTCCAGAGGAGCCCCGGACAGCGGAAGATCCGCGTGCAGAGGCGGTTACAGCCGCAGGCATCCCCCCGGCAGAGGGCGTCATCCACCTGCATGAGGTAGCGCTTCGTTCCCTTTTTCTCGGGGGAAAGGGCGCAGGACTGCTTCAGGATCAGGACCTTCACCCCCTGTTGGCCCTCCATGAGGCGGTTCAGCGTTTCTCTCGTTTCCTGAAGAGCGAACGGGTCCCCGACGACGACCTTCGCTCCTATCGCCCCGCAGAGGGCGGCGATATCGACCACGGGGGATGCATCCCCCATGGCGTTGATGTCGATCCCAGGGTGGGACTGGAATCCCGTCATCGCCGTACCGTTGTTGTCGAGGGCGATAAAGATGATGTTCGCATTCTGATGAACGGCGTTGATCAGGGCGGGAATGGCCGCGTGGTAGAAGGTCGAATCCCCGCAAACGGCGATGATCGGCTGGTCCATGCCGAACGATCCCAGTTTGCCGAATCCGGAGGCCAGACCCGTCCCGGACCCCATCGCATGGAGGGTCTTGGCGGTATAAAACCCGGCGGCGGGAAAGAGGGAAGCCATCGCATAGCAGCCGATGTCCCCGCAGACGAATCCGCCGCGGCCGTCGCGCTGCAGCGCCTCGCGAATGCTCCAGTAGGAGGCGCGATGGGGACAGCCGGGACAGAAGGTCTGTTCGCGCCTGGGGGCGAGGCCGGCGAACGCCCGGAGCTTTTTCCTATAGGCTGACGAAAGCACGGGGGGGTCGATTCCCAGGATCCGGCCGACGGCCGCCATCGCCAGGTCGGGATTCAGCTCGCCCGCCATCGGCAGGGCGCCATCGTTTTTCCCGTAAAAGGTCTTGACACCGATCTCCCGCACCTGCTCGGCGGCCAGGATCTTGACCTGCTCCTCGAGAAACGGGAGGACTTCCTCAACGATCAGGATCTTCTCCGTTGTCGACAGGACTCTTTTCAGAAGCGCCGGCGGAAGGGGCCAGGTCGTACCGAGTTTGAGAATGCCCACCCGATCCTCGGCATCGAGCAGCGATACGGCCTCAAGGCTGTAGAGCCTGCAGGCGCTGCTCGTGATGATCAGGAGCTCCGGCCTCTCCGGTCCGGAATAGGCGTTGAACGGGCTTTTCTCGAAGATCGCCGCCGCCTTCCGGATCTTCTCCTGCTGAAGGCGGTGCTTTTCGATGACTGGGGCGCTGATCACCGGCCCCCGCTCGGGGTCGGAAACCGCGCCGTCGCATAGGAATTCCGCCTTCCGCACTGCGGGCGGGAGCGCCCCGAGGATGACGTTTCCGCTTGCATGCGACATGCGGGTCACGCTGCGGACCATGACGATGTTCCGGATCTCCTCCGAGAGGGTGAAGGCCCAGCGGGTCATCTCCTTCGCCTCCTGGAAATCCGCCGGTTCGAGGAGCGGAATCTCCATGAGCCGCGCGAAATGGCGGGATTCCCCCTCGTTAACGCTCGAGAGCGCCCCCGGATCGTCGCAGGTGATGAGGATCATCCCGGCCCGCGTCCCCGACCCGGCCAGATGGAGAAGAAAGTCCGAGGCTACGTTGACGCCGTTCTGCTTCATCACGCACAGCGACCGGAGCCCCGCAAAGGAGGCCGCCGCCGCCGTCTCCATGGCCACCTTTTCATTGGTGGACCACTCTACATAGAGCTTTCCCGTTTCCGCGAACCGGGAAAGTGTTTCGATGATTTCGGAAGAAGGCGTGCCGGGATAACCGGCTGCTACCTGCACCCCGGCCTCCAGAGCGCCGCGGGCGATGGCCTCGTTCCCCATGAGGAGAACCTCGTCCCCCTCCCTTTGTCCCCTATCCATGGACATCCAAATCCTCCCTGCCGGCTTCTGACAGGTTGTTGAAAAACGCCCGTCTGCTGCGTTTCCCTCATCCTTCGCCGTTCAACGTACCAGAAAGTACGCCTCACGGCTCAGGATTTCGGGGGCCTTGCATCCGGACATTTTTGAACAGCCTTCGAAAAAGCGCCGTATTCCGCCGCTCGCGCATCCCCCATTCGGCGCGATTCTCAGCCTGCCTGCCCCATCCGGTCGCCGGCGCCGCTCTGTCCTTGGGGCCGGTTCGCCGCCTTCTTCTTGTTCAGGGAGGCCGCCTTCAGTTTTTCCAGATTGCCTGCCGGAACCTCGCGGAATTCAAGAACCCCCCGGCGGCGGGCCAGTTCCAGGAGATCTCGGCCGCGCTTCGTCCGGACGATCACCTGGTTCCACAAGCGGGCCGCCTCCCATCCCTCCGGAAGACGGGCCGATCCCACCGAGAGATCGCTGAACTCCGCCGTCATATCGGCGCAGGAACGGCAGGATTCACGTACGCAGGGAGTAATCTCGTCGAGAGAAAACCGGGCAGTCTCCTCCGGCATGTACACCTCGAGGGTATGGTAACGGCTCGGCGGGATATCCATCCCGATCACCGCGGCAAGATCCGTTTTTTCCCTCAGGATATCGGTGAGCGGACGCCAGGAAAGCGCCCAGCCGCAGAAGAGCCCCACCACAAGCTTCAGCCTGTCCATGCCGCTTTCGGCGGCCGCCAGCGGCTGAAGCCGCATCTTGGCGATGGCCAGCGCCTGACAGGGAGTGGCCACAACGCCGATCCGCCGGCAATCCGTACGAAGCGCCCGGTTAAACTCGGCCACAGTGGGAGAGACGACAAAACGGCTCCCTCCCAGTTGCGCTGCCGCTTCAGGTTCACTGACGGTCACAGCGCGGGGAAGGAGCTCCTCCCCTTTCTCTGTGAGAACCGCCGCATCGATCAGCCCCTCACGGAGGGCCAGGGTCATGAGTGCGGTCACCACGCCGCCGTGCTGCGACCGACGCCTGTTCCCCTCCTGCGCCGCCCTCGCAATGAAAAATCCCTTCACCGCCCCCAGTTCGTGCGTCAGATCCGCCTCGTCATAAAACCTCGACTTCATGTCCGTTAGGTCCGCAGGCGTTCGTGGACAGAAGGCAAAACACCGGCCTTGAGCAAGATCGCAGTGGTGGAGTATGACCGTCCTGTCCCGGTAGGAAGCCTGGTAGGGACAGAGGTTGACGCAGGCGCCGCACCCTGTGCAAAAACCGGTCCGCAGGACCCTCTCCTCCAGTTCCCTCTGCCCCCCCTGAACCTTCTCCTCTTCCGATGAATCCGCTTTCCGCTCAGTCTCCCTCATAATGCCGCATCCGTCTCGACGTTTCGATTCCCGGGAATGGCCGGTCTTCCCCGATTTTCGGAGCGCATTCTAACACGAGCGGATGATTTCCTGTCAACCCAAAATCACGGGGCAAAGGGATAATTTTTGCTGATCGTCAAGACAGTTGTTGACAACCTTCTTTTCTTATATTATGAAGCGTCGCGAAATCAATCTTCCCCAGTAGCTCAGTCGGTAGAGCAGATGGCTGTTAACCATCGGGTCCGTGGTTCGAGTCCGCGCTGGGGAGCCAATAACAACGAGGGGTTAACCAATCAACGGTTAACCCCTTTTTCTTTTTCCGGTGATTGTTACCCATAATTGTGATATGGATTAAAAAATCTGATGACCGGGTCGGTTAGTGGCTATGGCCAACGGATACATGGTCTAAATCCTGTGGCGCCGTCGGGGAACCAGGCGGTTAACGGAGAAAACAAACATCAACTATATGGAGAAACCGGTCTACACGACTCAAATTATCTCCCTCCCCATGAGAGAGGCATTGCCATGAGTTCGAATCCCGCCAACGAGAAGGGGGCAGCCCCCCAGCGGATCTCGGAAGAATTTCGAAGACTCGCGAACCGGTCACGGGACGGGATTTACCGATACGATCTCACGACCCACCGGTTTCTCTTTATCAACAACATGTTCCTTGAATACTACGGCATTGACGCGGAAGGCGGCCGGGAGGTAACGGCCAAGAGTGTCCTGAACAGCTTCTGCCCGGAAGATCTGGATAAGGTAAAAAAAGCACGAGATGAAAGCCTCGCGCCTGGGAGCACGGGCGGGGAGGCGGAGTATCGCCAGATACGACCGGATGGTTCTCTGCACTGGATGCACGACCGGTGGATCATAATCACGGACGAGACGGGAAAACCTGTGACCATCGAGGGCATCGTGCGGGACAACACCGAGCGCAAGCAAGCGGAGAATGCGCTACGGGAGAGTGAAGAGCGGCTACGTTTTCATACGGACAACTCTCCAATGGCCATGGTTGAATGGAACACTGACTTTATTGTAACACGGTGGACAGGTGCGGCTGAAAAGATGTTCGGCTGGAGCGCGGAGGAAACTATCGGCAAGCCGATCATGGAATTGCGCATGATCTACGAGGAGGATATTCCGATCGTGCAAAGCGTCATGCAGCGGCTTACCGACGGCAAGTCGAAACATGTCGTTTCCTCAAACCGTAACTATACCAAGAAAGGTCAGGTCATTCATTGCGAGTGGTACAATTCAGTGCTGCATGATTCCGTGGGGAAAATGATCTCGGTCATGTCGCAGGTTCTTGACATCACCGGCCGCAAGCTGGCGGAAATCCGTCTGGCCCGGCTCAACAATTGCTTTCTCCAGTTCGGCGTCTCCCCCGACGACAACATCAATCGCCTGGTCGCCGTCTGCGGAGAGCTGATGAACGCCACCTGCGCCCTGTATAACCGCCTGGAAAAAAACCTGCTCTGTTCGGTCGGGCAGTGGCGGACGCCTGCCGGCTTCAAACCGAAGGACAAACCGAACGGGCATATCTGTTACGATGTG
>MICJ01000047.1:0-24533 GCA_001830835.1 Syntrophobacterales bacterium GWC2_56_13
TAACGATGGCACATAACCGATATCCGGCTTATGTCTGACTCATAGAATGATAATGCTTCATCGAGCGGTTCCGTTCGAGTGTGAACCAGAAACGGGCCCTTCTGGCAAATCCCGACGGATTCTCCAACGAGGCTTATAGAAAATTGACTGGCGCTTTTGTCGTGAAGTTTACCCGACGTCCCGCCAGTGAGGGAAAAGGTGGCGGTATAAATGGCGGTATGAGTGGCGGTATATGGAGGAGATAGACCGTCTTGCCGATTACATCAATAATCAATAACCTATCAACATGATAGAGGTTATTGATAAGGTAGGTGAAAGAGAGGACCATCCTGTTGGAATATAATGCCCTCTCAAATTATAAAGTACGCATGAACGGGAAGAGCCTTATTTAATCCGTTCGCCGCAGTGGTTGCAGAAGATGGAGTGAGGCAGGTTAGCCGTCCCGCAGTGGGGGCACTTCTTCTCCTGCGGTTTCTGTTCGACGGGCCGGCCGCAGCGGAAGCAGAATCCGGCGTCCGGGGGGAGGTTCTCCCCGCATCCGTTGCACTTCTGAAAGATCAGGAGCTGCTGGCCGCACTGGGGGCAGAATTTCGCCTCCTTCTGGATCGGCTGCCGGGACAGGTGATGTCCGCCGGCTGGTCCGTCCGGGCGGGTCCGCTCCGGAAGGCATCGGCGAACATCGTCGGCATCATGAACCCCATCCCCATGCCGAGCCCCGCACCCGCTTCGCTCTGCGTCTGGGAGGCGCTCTCCATGGCCATCGCGGCCTTCATCTTCAGGAGCTTGTTCATGTCGTCGAAGACGCCCAGGCGGCTCTTGTCGTCGATGGCCTTCTGCACCTCCGGCGGCGGCGTGATCGAGTTGATGTAGAGGTCCGCGAGTCCCAGGCCGAATTGCTCAAAGTCGTTCCGGAGGAGATCTTTGAGCTCCCCGGACAGTTCGTCGTATTTCGCGGGGAGAGCGAAGATCGTATCGATCTTCTCCCCCATGAAGTCGTTGAAACGGGAGACGATCACCCGGTTCAGGTACTCTGCGATCGCCTCCGTCGTATAGATCCCCTGAGTTCCGACGAGGCTGTTGATGAACAGGAGAGGCTGGATGATCCGAAGGTTGAAGACGCCGAATGCCCGCAGGCGGATGAGGCCCAGTTCGCTGTCCCGGAAGGCGACCGGGTCGCGGGTTCCCCAGGTGAGGTTGGGGAATACCTTCATGTTCGTGAAGTAAACCTCCGCGCGCAGGGGGCTCGTCTCGGGGAAGTCAAGGGAGACTTGATCATCTCCCTGTTTGCTATTTTAATGGGAATATTGTAGAGATGCTGCATGAAAACGACGCCGGCCGAGTACGCGGGTATCTATCAGGGGATGGCGCTGATCGCCGATCCCATCTACCGGTACGCATCTTTCACCGTGCCTGCGGCGGACGGGGGGGGCGAGAGGACGGAAAAGGACCTGATCGATTCTCCCTGGGTCCAGCGCCTCCGCCGGATCTACCAGCTTCAGAGCGCGCGGTGGGTCTATCCGGCGGCCGAACACACGCGTTTCCAGCATTCCCTGGGGACGATGCACATGGCAGGCGAGTTCGGAAGGCACCTCTACCCGTCGCTGAAAGAGGTCTGCCCTGACGTTCCCTCCCTGAACTATGTGGAGGAGTTGCTCCGCGTGGCCGGTCTCCTCCACGACGTGGGACACGGACCCTACGGCCACTTCTTCGACGACCATTTCCTGGACGGGTACGGCCTCACCCATGAGGACCTGGGGAGACTGATCATCGTCCGGAAGCTGGGACGGGTGATCGACCGCATCCGGCGGAGCCCGTCGGGGCCCTTTGCCGGGGGCGAGGCGCTCGATCCGGCAGCGGTGGCCTTCCTGATCAGGATGCCGGATGAGCGCGACAGCGCCATGCCCAGGTGGCTCCATCTCCTGCGCCAGCTCTTTTCGGGAACCTATACCGTGGACAACCTCGATTACGTCCAACGGGACGCCTTCATGACGGGATTTTCCCTCGACATCGTGGACATCGCCCGGCTCCGTTTTTACACCTTCTTCACGAAAGCCGGACTCACCCTGCACCAGGCGGGCGTCTCGGCGCTGAGCCGTTTTCTGAATGCAAGATTGAACCTCTATGCCAACGTTTATTTCCACCGGACCACGCGGGCGCTCGACCTGCACCTGCAGGAGATATTCCGGGACACGATGGGGCTGATTCTGCCGGCGGACCCGGGCGAGGACCTGGAGGCGTATCTCGGCTGCGACGAATGGCGCCTCTTCTCCGAGGTCAGGGAATGGATTCACAGCAAGGATCCGAAGAGGCGGAGGCTGGGACGGGAATGGGGAAAGCTCCACCGCCGCGAGGTCAAGTGGAAAATGTCCTTCTCGGCGGAGATCTCCATCGACCAACTCCAGAAGGGGACCCGTTTCTCCGGTGCAGGCGACTATGAAAAGCTGATCCGATCCTGCCTCCCCGGCGCCCTGAAGAACAAGTCTTTCCGCGTCGATATGGCGACTCAGGACCCGCGCCCGATCAATCCGATGGCCGAGACGGAAAAGCGGGTCAACATCTTCAACCCTGCGACGGGGGCCACCTCTCCCGAACCCCTCCGGGACATCTATCGCTTCATCCCGGCCCGGGTCGTCCATTTCCGGGTTTTTTCCCTGAACCACGACCACGACGAGGTCCTCGCCCGGGCGGCTGAGAGGGCCCTCGACACCGTGGAAGGGGCGTCGAAGACGAATATCTGATGGCGATCGATCCGGAAACCACCGACATCACGCTTTTCGTCCGCACTTCCGCCGAGGAGGTCGCCCGGTGGAACCGCCGGCGCATCGTCGAGGCGCTGATCCGCGAGACCGGGATCGACGGAGAGACCGCCGAGGCGATCAGCCGGGAGGTGGAGAAGCAGATCTTCTCCTCCGGGATCAGCCTGCTCACTACGGCGCTCATCCGGGAGCTGGTGGATGCAAAGCTCGTTGAAAGGGGCCTGGAACAGGCGAGACGGCTGCACGCCCGTCTCGGTTTTCCCCTCTACGACGTCCGGCAGCTCATCTTCCATCGGAACAAGGAAAACGCCAATGTTCCCCATGCCCCCGAAGGGACGAGCCTGTCTCTCGTCGAGGGGATCAAACGGGAATACGCCCTCCACGACGTCTTCTCCAGGGAGGTGGGAGACGCCCATGTCTCCGGGGATCTCCACCTGCACGGCCTTGGCTATATAGACCGGCCTTACAGCTCCTGCCAATCCCTGGAGTATCTCAAGCGGTTCGGCCTGCGTCTTCCCCACTGCGTGACGGTCGCCGGCCCGGCTCGGCATGCGGAGGTCTTGCTCGCCCACATGGTGCGTTTCGGGGCCTCCCTCCAGGGGCATTTCGCCGGCGTCATAGGCTGGGATGCGGTCAATCTCTCCTTCGCCCCCTATCTGACGGGGATGGGAGAGAGGGAGATCGAACAGTTCGCCCAGATGCTGATCTACGAATTCTCCCAGCTCACCTCCGCCCGGGGCGGGCAGGCCATGTTTACCGACATCCACCTCTACTGGGAAGTTCCCCCCATTCTTGCCGACCTCCCTGCCGTCGGTCCCGGCGGCAGGCCCACCGGCCGCGCCTGCCGTGAATACGCGGGGGAATCCCGTCAGCTTGCCCGGGCGCTGATGGCCGTCTATCGCCGGGGGGACGCCATGGGGATGCCGTTCGTCTTCCCCCGGCCGGTCATCCACATCACGGAAGAATTCTTCCGTACGCCCGGTCACGAGGGTTTCCTGGAGGAGGCCTGCGGCGCTGCGGCCGCGATGGGGAATCCCTGCTTTGTCCTCGATAGGGAAAAAGGCGCACGGATCGCCCCCTGCGGCTGCATGAATTTTGGAGGAGAGACGGCGGGAGCCCGTGGAGAACCCTGGAGGCGGCGGTGCGCGTCGATCCAGAACGTCACGCTGAACCTCCCGCGCCTCGGCTACCGGGCCGGTATGGACGACAGGAAGCTCTTTACCCTCCTGGATGAACTCATGGTCCTCGCGGTGAAGGCCCACATCCAGAAGCGCGACTTCATCGAAAACCTCCTCTCTCTCGGAGATGCCGGTCCGCTGGCCATGCTTGCCATGCAAAGCGACGGCTCTTCCTATCTCCATTTGAACGACGCCATTTATCTGATCGGGATCACCGGACTCAATGAGCTCGTCCAGATCCGGGAGGGCCGGCAGTTGCATGAGTCCGATGACGCCCTGGCCCGGGGCCTTGCGGTGATCGGACATATGCAGGGGGAAGCCGAAAAGCTCTGCGAAGTTCATGGGATGCAATTTGTTCTGGAGCAGACGCCCGCAGAGACCACCGCCTACCGCTTCGCCCGCCTCGACCTGAAACACTTTTCCCCCCTGCCGGGCCGATATGTCCGGGGCGATCTGGCGCGCGGGGAGATCTACTACACCAACTCGACCCACCTTAACCCTGCGGCGCCGGTCGATCCGCTGACCCGGGTGAGGATGGAAGGGCTCTTTCACCCCTTCTTCCGGGCGGGGGCCGTGACCCATGTGGAGCTGGGCGACACTTCGCCCGCGGCGGCCACCCTTGCCGGATTCATCGTCCGGGCGTTCCGGGAGACGCTGAACAACCAGATCATTTTCTCTCCTGAATTCACTTCATGCAAGAGTTGCGGCGCCACGATGCGGGGGCTCCGGGAAAAATGCCTGCATTGCGGAGCGGAAAATTGCGAAGGGCTGGCCAGGATCTCCCAGTATTTCAGCCGGGTTTCCGGCTGGAATCGGGGAAAGAAGGCCGAACTCCGGGACCGGAACCGTAACGAAGACGCCTTCCCCGCCGGACCCCTTTCCTGAGTCCGCACTTTCACTTACAAAGCCTCAACTTTTGATATGGAATTGAAGTGAGGATTTCCATTTGAACTGCAGTTTCTAAATCCGTAGTATCGAACCACCTACGCTTACCACCGGGTCAGGGACTCAATCGTAAGCGCATTCTTATGTGCCTCCACTCCCTATGACAACAAATCTCGAATTATAGACACCGGAAAAGGTTTTCCATGAGATGGGTATACAGTCTTGGCACCCTGATCAAGGAGCGTTCGCCAACTCTCTTTAAGTTTATCAAAATCTTCAGCGAAGATTGGAAATCCGGGACGAAGCGATAAGGGAATCTTATTCATCGCCATATCCCCAACAAAGACATCTCCGGTATCCAGTAAAACACTGACCGATCCTGAAGAATGGCCGGGGGTATGGATAATTCTACCCGAAATTCCATGCTCAGCGAGGGAAAACCCTTCATTGCCAATAACAATATCAACTGGGGCAACTGGGACTTCAATGAGCGGCAGGCACATGGTAATGGCTTTACTTAAAAATCTTCCCCAGAGATTCACTCCTGGAGGCACGGGCTTCAAGCCCTTTTCGAGCCATTCTTTCTCCTTCTCATGAATGGCAATTTTAGCTTCTGTTTTTTCCTTAATATCTTTCACCGAGGCGATATGGTCCCAATGGCCATGGGTTAGGACGATGAGCTTTATCTGTTCGGACCTGATAGATAGCTTGCCAATTCCTTTCATGAAGGTTTTTATCTCTCCTGGAGCTCCGCCATCGATCATGATGGTCCCTTTGTCCTGAACGATATAACAGCAGTCAAAGCCCAACTGTATCGGATAAATACTGACTCCCATATTTTTATCCTCCGGGTGCATGATATTTGTTTCAAAGGGAAGCAAGCGCCTCCTTAGCCTGCTTCAGAAAGACGTCCGCTTCGCATTCCTCGAAGAGCTGGATGGCGTCGGCGATGTATTTTCGGGCTTCGTCAGTTCTGCTCTTCTCGGTCTCAAAGTCGGAGCTACGAACCTGTCAGCTTGTGGAAACCGGGCTAATTCCTGATGAGCGTGATTATGGGCACGGGGAGAAGGGAAATTTCATATGCCGTGGCATGATAAAAGGATCAGGCAAGAATTGTCAAGGAATATATGTGCGGCAATGTTGTTATTACAAATTGTTATCTTGAATGTTTTACAATGGCGCCGGTGTATTGATAACGGGATATAGAAAAATAATACGACATCCCTTTGTCATTGTGGCCTGGCATTGCTAATTTGATGCCGTAGAAGTCGTAGACGAGGGGTACCGGCGTCGTCTCTCCGATGGCGAGCGGCGCGTTCTCCCAGTGCGGGCATGGCGGTCAGAGGCCAGAGTTATCCAGAATGTCGCGCACTGGCACGGCTTGGAGAAAGGTGTCGCGCAGCCCTCCCTGCCGGAGCCCGTCGGCCGTGGATTGGACGATCCGGGCCGCCTGCTGGCGCTGCTCCCGCTCCCGGTCCGGTCTCCCCATCTTGGCGTAGAGGCGAGCCAGCTCCGTATGGGTGATCCAGCGCTGTTTGGGGTTGCCCACGGCTTCCAGCTCGGTCAGCGCCGCGGTGAGCTTCGCCTCCGCCGGGTCGTACACGCCCCTTTCGGCGAGCACCTGGCCCAAAAGCCGCTCGGCCCTCCCCAGGTATTTCCTGTAGTGGCGTTTCGTTGCGATTTCGAGGCACTGATTTGCGGCTGCCTCGGCGCCGTCGAGGTCGCCTCGGGTGAGCAGGATCGTGCCCTTGAGATCCTGCATCCGAGCCGTCCAGCGGTCGCGATTGAAATCGTAGTCGGAACTGAGAACTTCATGCTCCAATCGCATGAGACGATGCCACGCCTCGTCGACCTCTCCCAGATCAAAGTCGTTCTCCATGAGGTTGACCTCCGACATGGCCCGAAACTCCGAGAACGGGTAGATCAACACGGGCTTCCGGAACGACGCGTGCACATTCTCCAGCGCGCGGCGATTGTAGCGGGACACCGTTTCAAAGTCGCACACCTCCGCGTAAGCCCAACCTAAAGTGTTGTAATAGCGGACGAGGAAGAAATGAAGTGCGTTTCTTTCGGCACTCTCGGCCCCATGGTTCAGGCGGCGCACGGCCTCTTCGTATCTGCCGACCTCGGTGAGGGACCACGCGAACAGCAGAATGACCATGTTCGCAAAAATGACATTGAATTGCGACTCCAGAGTCTCGGGGACCCCGGCCAGGAGCTCTAGTGTGCGCCGGGGGTTGCCCCGCCAGCGCTCCTGGTTGGCCGGGTGCAATAGACCCAGACTAACCAGTGGGTGTCCGGACTCCTGAACCATCTCGAAGCCGCGTCGAATCGTCGCGTACTCGTCTGAGCCCTGCCACTAGTAGCGCCAGTAGGCGTGCGAGCTCATGATCAGGCCCTCGGCGCCTCGGTCGCCGAGGGCCTGCGCGAGCTCGAGCCCCTCCTCGCACAGCGCCGGAACCCGGTCCTTGAGGGTGGTGTTGTAGATGGGCCACGGCGCGATCAACAAGAAGTGGAGGAGCTTCCCCCGATCCCCGGCGCTGTGGGCGAGTCGGATCGCCTCTTGGTAGTCGGCAAAGCTCTGCTCGACGTCCTCGATGACGTGGGAGGAGACCGCGCGCCCCTCCCGGATGCGCATCAGCAGACCCGGGTCGGCCTCTAGGCCCGAGCGTTCGATCTGCGCGAGGGCCCGGGTGAAGAAGTCCACCGCAGCGTGCGCGGCCTGGGTTCGGCCCGACTTTTCCCCGGCCAGGACCAAGTACTCGATTGAGCGGTCCGGAGCGTCGCTCAGCTCCCAGTGGTGGGCCAAAAGCTCGCAGTGGGGCTCAAGCCGCCCCGCGTAGAGCTCCTCGATGGCCCGGGCGATGCGACCGTGGATCTCCTGGCGCCGCTGTTTGAGCAGGCTCTCGTAAGCCACCTCCTGGGTCAGGGCATGCTTGAAGATGTACTCGAGCTCCGGGTAGAGCGCCTTCTCGTAGAGGATCTCGAGCCCCACCAGATTGGTCAGCCGTGCCCGCAGCTCGTCGCCCAGATCCAGGATGCTGCGCAGCAGCCGATAGGCGAAGTCCCGGCCAATGACGCTCGCCACCTGCATGGTCTTCTTCAGATCCTCACTCAACCGATCCATCCGCGCGGCGAGCACCCCCTGGACCGTACCGGGAATCTCGCACTGTTCCATAGGCCGGACGCACACGTAGCGCTCGCCGCTGCGCACGAGATCCCCCCGGTCCACGAGCTCGCGCACGATCTCCTCGACGAAGAAGGGGTTGCCCCCGGTCTTCTCCGCAATCTTCTGCTCGAGCGCGGCCTCGAGCCCCACCCCCCCGAGCAGGTTTCGCACCAGCCGGATCGACGAGCGCGCGTTCAGAGTCTCGAGGCCCAGCCGCTGGTAGTGGGCCCCCTGGGCCCAGCCCGGGGTGGCCTCGGGCCGGTAGGAGGTGAGCAGCAGGATGGGGTGGGAGAGCACCGAACGCGAGCAGTAGGTGAAGAGCTCCTGGGAGATTTTGTCGATCCAGTGGGCGTCATCGACAAAGACCACCAGAGGCTTTTCGCGGCTCAGGGCCACCAGGAGGTCCTTGACCGCCTCGAACGTGCCGAACTTCCGGCCCTCGGCGCTAAGGCTCTTGAACTTGAGGTCATCCACCGGCAGCGAGAGCAGGTTTCGATAAAAGGGGATCATGGCCGCGAGCGCCCCCGCGGCCTTCCCCGCGATGCGCAGCCCGGCCTCGGCCTCGCTCATCCCCTCCTCAATCCCGAAAGCCTCCCGCACCACATTGATCACTGGCAGGAAGTTGATGCTCCGGCCGTAGTGGACGCATAGCCCGGTCAGGAACGTGGCCTCATTCCCCAATGCTTTGCGAAACTCGTAGGCGAGCCGGCTCTTGCCCACTCCGGCCTCGCCCACCACGTCGACCACCTGGGCCTGACTGCTCTTGGCTCGCTCCAGCGCCGAGTGCAGCGCCTCCATCTCGGGCCGGCGGCCCACGAGTTCGGTCACGCCCCGCACGAGTCCGGCGTCGAACCGGGTGTAGACGCCCGAGCGCTCGGAGAGAAGGCGGTAGGTTGACTGGGGCTCACGCTTTCCCTTGACCTCGACGGTTCCGACCGGCTCGTGGTGGAAGTAGTCCCGCACCAGCCCGTAAGTTGCCGCGCTCGCCCAGGTCTCGCCGGGCCGGGCCGCCTGCTGCATCCGGGCGGCCAGGTTGGTCGTATCGCCGATGGCCGTGTAGTCCATCCGGAGATCGTTGCCGATGGCGCCCACAACCACCGCCCCCGAGTTGAGGCCGATGCGCATCTTGAAGGGGAGGCTCGTGTCCTTCTCGATTTTCTTCGCGTACTCCGCCAGATCTCTCTGGATGGCCAGGGCGGCATAACAGGCGCGCTGGGCATGGTCCTCGTGGGCAAGGGGCGCTCCGAAGAGGGCCATCACACCATCCCCGGTGAATTGGTTGATCGTGCCCTCGTAACGGTGGATCTCATCCATGAGAATCCGGAAGCAGCCGTCCATGATCTCGTGGACTTTCTCCGGGTCGAGCTTCTCCGCCAGCGACGTGTAGTTCGCCACGTCGGCGAAGAGCACTGTAACGACCTTCCGCTCGCCCTCGATAGAGCTCCGGGTTGTGAGGATCTTGTTGGCGAGGAATTTGGGCGTGTAAGACTGAGGGGCGGTGTAGTCGAGAGGAGGGGATTCCTTGGGCTTCTTGAGATCGGCGCCGCAATCGCCACAGAATTTGAACTGGGGCGGATTCGGAGAATGGCAGCTCGGGCAGAGAACTTCCAGCTTCGCCCCGCATTCTCCGCAGAACCTCTTCCCTTCCTGATTCTCAAAATGACAGGTGGGACATTTCATTTTTCTACCTCCTGCAAGTATGCAGAATGATCTTGTGTGTCAATGGTAACGACACGCTCAAACTGTCATAGCCTCGCCAGCTCCTCTTCGTACTTCTTCACCCACCCATCGGCCCCGCACTCCCGGAAAATATCTATCGCTTTCTCCAGGTTTTCCCGGACCTGCTCGCGGTCTCCTTTTCGTTTGAAGAATTCGGCGTATAGGGCATGATCTTGTCCCAAACTAAACCTCATGCCGTTCCTCTGATCCGCCTCGATCGCTTTCCGGATCCAGTCTTCAGCTTCAGGCATATGCTTATCGTCGATGTCCAAAAAGATTGCACCCATCAAATAAGAAATCCGTCCTTCATATGTTTTCCACTTATTGTTTCGTGCGTATGCATAGAGGGAGTCGACATCCACGTCCTTCTCGTTATTCCGTATTTTCGACAGTGCCAACATCACTTTCCCTGAACCCACTGAAGATGGCGTTTGAAATTGCTCCCAAACGGGAATCATTCTTTCACAATGTTCTTTCGCTTTTACAATCTCTCCTGTTTGTTCATAAGTGCTATACAAACCACTACGAGCCAGCACCTGCCCAAGATTGAAACCGATCTTCTCGCAGAGTTCGCACCCCTTCAGAAGATTCTTTTCCGCTTCCTCCAACATCCCCTTCCCATAGCAGGACCATCCGTGAGCTGTGTATGCTTGTCCTTTTGACAAGATATCCCCGCTCTCTTCGGCTATGCGAAGCGCCTCGGTGGTGATCTGAAACGACACATCTATCTTTCCCCAATAATAATAACAGTACAAAGCGAAATAGCTTTTGATTGACGCTATGCCCCACTGGTTCTTCACAGCCACATTGATATCAAGAGATCTTTGGAAATAGGGGATCGCCCTTTCAAAATCACAGTCGAAGCACAAGGCACTACCGAACCAGAAGCTTGCAAAAACCGAAGAAACGATATCGTTTGCTTCCTCCGCTATCTTCAGGGCCTCTTCAAAGGCGCGATAAGCCTTTGGGAAATCTTGTTCCACAACAGAATAGTAGTGACCCAGAATCGTGTATATCTGGCCCAGCCTCTTTTTGTAATCGTTTCGTATTGCCACCTGGATGATCGGGTCGATGGCTTCTTTTGCTTCGGCGAGAAACGTCGTTTGAGCAAGATAGAGCCCGAGGACTGTCCTCGCATCGATGCGTTCCCGCTCCACCTCCCCGGTCTGGGGCATTTTTTCAATGCAGGAAATTCTTCGTTTCGCGTGGGCAACCGCATCGTTCAGGGAAGCCGCCTTCTCCGCTTTTCTGGCTGCCAGCCGCGAATAGGCAGAGCATTTCCCATAATTCTCGCCCGCTATGAAATGCTCGGCCAGCACCCCGTAATACTGATCCAGGTTGTCTTTGCAGGTCTCTTCGATAGCCTTCCCGATTTCCTCATGGAGGGCCTTCCTCTTCCTGGTCAAGATCGAGTCGTACACCACCTCGCGGGTGAGGGCGTGCTTGAAGATGTATGTCGAGTGGGGGTAAATCCCCCGCTCGTAGAGAAGCTCGGAGTCCTTGAGGGTGGAAAGGTGGGAGAGCAACTGCTCCTCGGGCAGCCTTTTCACTTTCCGAATCAGCTCATGGCTGAACTCCCGCTCAATGGCGGAGCCGGTTCTTAAGACTTCCCGGGCTCCCTCGGGTAGATGATCCACACAGGCCATGATCACATCCTGGATCGTGGAAGGAATGGCGATGGCCTTGAGGTCCTTGGTCAGCTTGTATGCGCCGTTGCTCTTCTCAATGATCTTCAGATCCCGGAGGGACTTAATGAACTCTTCGATGAAGAAGGGGATGCCTTCCGTCTTGCTCAGGGCCAGATCCTCAATGTCTTTGTCGACGTTGGTGGTGCCGAACAGATGGCTCACCATTGCGAGGGACTCCCGATTGGACAATCGGTTCAGGGTGACCTGGCTGTGGTATGAGCGGCTACCCCAAGTGTGGACGAACTCTGGTCTGTAAGTAAAGATCAGAAAGACCTTCGAACCGGAGATGCTCTCCAGGAGCTCTTTCAATGCATCCTCGGAGCTTCTGTCCATCCAATGCAAATCCTCCACGGCCATGATCAGGGGCCTGTATTCAGAGCCCTTGAGAGTGATCCTTTTAAGGGCCTCCAGGGTTCTCTCCTTCCTGGCCTCGGGGCTCATTTGAATCTTCTCGATGCCGCTCTCTTTCATGGAGAGAAGCTCCAATAGATAGGGCAGCGTGGAGGATTCATCCACTTGGATGATTTTTAGGAAGCTGGTGACCTTCTTACGGACCTGCTGATCCGTGTCATTATCCTGAATCTCGAAGTTGGCCTTCAGGATGTCCACAATGGGGTGATAGGCTACGTTTCTACTGTAGGAGAGGCATCTGCCTTCCAAGAAGGTCACATCCTCATTGGTGACAGCCTTCCTGAACTCATAGAGGAGTCTTGACTTGCCGATCCCTGCCTCGGAGATGATAGAGATGGCTTGGCCCCGGCCATCCCGGGAACGCTCGAAACCATCCAGGAGCAGCTCCAGTTCTCTCTGTCGTCCCACGAATGGCGTCAGGCCTCTTTCCGCACTCACATCGAATCGTGTCCTTCTACTGCTGGGGGCGATGACCTGATAGACTTTAAGAGGCTTCTCCTTACCCTTGATCTCCTTCTCCCCCAAGGCCTCAACACGGAACAGGCCCTCGGTGAGCTTGAAGGTGTCTTCGGAGATGTACGTCGTTCCAGGTTCGGCTAAACTTTCCAACCGGGAAGCAAGGTTAACCGTATCCCCTACCGCCGTGAACTCCACTCTCAGATCGTTTCCCAATGTCCCGACCACCACAAGCCCTGTGTGAATCCCGATCCGCATCATCACAGGTGGAAACTCGCCCTTCGCCGGACGCATCCGCTCATTGAACCGTTTCATCTCACGGTGGATGGCCATGGCTGAACGAATGGCTCGTTGGGGAGCATCCTCCAAGGCAATGGGGGCGCCGAACAGGGCCATGATACCGTCCCCTGTCATCTCATTAACCGTACCTTCATAATCGTGGACTTTATGGACAAGGATCTCGTAGACCTCGTCCATCATGGCATACATGGTCTCGGGACCCAATTTTTCAGACAGCGGCGTGAACCCCTTCATGTCACAGAACATCACTGTCACCTGCCTCTTCTCCCCCTCGATCCTGTCCCGCTGGGAGAGGATCTTTTCGGTGATGCCTGAAGGGAGGTATTTCTGGAGCTTGGCGATCTTCTCGTCGAAGGAGAGGCCTTTGAGAATGGCCGGGGATGTCTGGGTCAGGTCGTGGCCGCAGTCGCCGCAGAATTTTTTACCCAGGGGAATTTTGGCTTTGCAGTTGGGACATTCCAGTTCTAGCTTTGCCCCACACTGCTCACAGAATTTTATTCCATCACGATTCTCGATCTGGCATTTCGGGCAATTCATATTTTCATTCCAATTCCGCCAACGCCTCCCGGGCCTGCTTCAGGTAAACATCGGCCTCGCATTCCTCGAAGAGCTTCAATTCCCTCCGCGCCGCTTAATCCGGAACATTCAAAACTGACTTTCATGCTGCCCCCCTTATCGTCGGCTTCTTCTATGGCAGCTCGCATTTCAGGTAAAGACTCTTCCAGTCCTTCACTCGGGTTGGCTTTCAGTTTGTGGGGGTTTCTTGGGCTTGCGCACCGTCGCAAAGAGCCGCCTGAAGGTTGCCTTTGTGTCGAGAGCCTCGAAGAGCACCTTGGAGTCCTCCATGAGCATGCAGGAGTCGGCGACGGCCTTCTGCATGTCCTGACGAGGTGTCTTGGAGATCGGGCCGTGGCCCGGGTAGAATTCCTCCACGCGCAGCCCGCTCAAACGCTTCAGAGAGTGGACGTAGTCGCTGATGCTCCCCGAACTGAAAATGCCGGACAGAGCGCCGCCGGCGAATACAGTATCGCCCGTGAAGAGTAGGCCCTGATCCGGTTCGTGCAGGCAGATGCACCCGGAACAATGACCCGGGGTATGCAGGACGCGAAGGTGGTAGTTGCCGAGCTCTATCATGGCATCTCCCTCGATCCAGATGTCGGCATGGAAGGGTCCCGCGGGTTCATCCAGGTACTTGCCCATCATGACGAACTCGTCCTGGAGCTCAATCTTGTTCGCCGCCAGGGGGTGGGCCGCCACCACTGCCGTGTTGAACAGGTACGCCGTCGACCCGATGTGGTCGAAGTGCTCGTGGGTTAGAATAATCATGTGAATGTCGGCGGGTTCCAGTCCCAGCTCGGCAAGGCGGGCCACAAGGTTCGGGAAATTGGCCCCCGTGCCCGTGTCGATGAGCACGTTCTTCGGCTTGCCCTTGATGAGGTAACAATGGCTGCTCGGCCGGCCGAAACGGAACTGGTAGATGTCCGGCCGAAGCTCCACGGTACTGGTCTTATCCGTTGGGTTCGTCATAGTGCACCTCCCTGCTCACCCGCCTGAGTCTCATCAGCCGCGGGACTCTGCTCTCCACCCGACTTTCCCAGCAGTTCCAGATAGAGCGCATCCCGCTTCCTGATCCGCTCGCACAGCGTATGCATGATGGTCAGGGCGAACGCAGGCTGCTGCTGCACCAGGTAGAGGAATCGGTCCAGGTCGAGTTCGACAAGGCGGGTGCCGTCCTCATCGGCGGAGGCGGTACCGGAGCGGGGCGCCGCATCCACCAGAGACATTTCGCCAAAGAACTCGCCGGTACCCATCCGGGCGAGAAGTGTCTCCTTGCCCGATTTCGTGGTGGTGACCTTCACCGCGCCGGACGAGATTACATACATCTCCTGTCCGGGACTTCCCTCCGCGAAGATAATCTCCCCTTTACGGTACGTCCGAATGAACTTAACGAAGGACTTCATCGCTTCCATATCCAGTAACTCGATGTTTCACATGGTCACAAATATTGATGCGCCTGCATCGTCAGTGTTTTTTTCACAGCTGCGCCAGCTCCTCCTCGTACTTCTTCACCCAACCATCGGCACCGCATTCCCGGAAGAGATCGATGGCCTTGGTGAGCTGTTCCTTGGCCTCGGGGATGTCTCCTTTTTTCTGGAAGAATTCGGCGTACAGGGCGTAATCCTTTGCCAGGTGCCACGGCATCCGGTTTCGCTCATCCGCATCGATGGCTTTCCTGATCCACGTCTCGGCCTCGTCCATGTGCTCATCGTCGATGTGCAGGTAGATCTTTCCAATAAGTTGAGCTGACGAGCCCTGATTCGCTTTCACCTTGCTCTCTACGAGGTCGCGACGCAGATCAAGGGTGATCGGCCCGAGTCGACCTGAAATACGGGCAGCATATTTGCTGAGCTCGGCCCAATGAAACCATTCCGGAACCGGCTGAGCAATGGCAAGACCCATGTCATAACTGCTCTGAGCTTCACCGTACCTGCCCATCTCTGTCTGAACATCACCCAAAGTACGTGAGACCAGGCGGATTCCGGCTGCATGATCACATCGCTGGCCGCAGCTCAGACCCTTCTTCAGGCATTCTTCCGCCTCGCCAAAGAGCCCCTTGAAGAAACAGGACACACCATAGTGTGTATAACCGAAGCTCTTCATCCATGGATCATCGGCCGTTATGGCAATCTGCAATGCCTCATGAGACTCTCTCATGGCATCATCGATCCTGCCACTAAGTACATAGATAAAACCGCTCAGGATACTCTTTGCGACAACAGTCCCTTGAGCGTTGCCGGCAGTCTCGCTCATGGCGAGGATCTCTTTCAGACAGGATTCACCTCTGTTGAACTCACAGATAGAGCTATACGCAATTCCTCCTAAATTTACATACGCATTCCAGAGGGATAAATAATCCCGTTCCTCTCGGGCGAGCCTTGCAGCCTCTTCGTAATACCTGAATGCCTCCGCCCAGCGTGCCTCATCGTATCGCTCAGCAAAGACAATGTGATTCGCAAGGGCTACATAGATCGCCGGCAGTCTCTTCCGGTAGTTGAGCGCATGGCAGAGGTCGACGACCGGGGCGACAGCATCCCCGGCATCCGCATAGTAGCCGAGATTTAAGCAATACCTCGCCAGCGTCGTTCTGGCGTCGATCACCTTTTTTTGAATTTCTTCCGTCTGGGGCAGATTCTCGATGCAGTCTCCGGTCAAGGAGCGAGTCGTAGAGCACCTCTCTCGTGAGGGCGTGCTTGAATATGAAGGTGGAATCAGGGAAAAGGCCCCGCTCGTACAGGAGCTCCGCATCCTTGAGGGCGGAGAGGTGCCGGAGAAGCTCCTGCTCGGGAAGCTTCATGACCGCTTTGATGAGCCTGTAACTGAACTCCCGCTCGATAAGGGAACCCACCTGGAGCGCCTCCTTTGCCCCTTCCGGCAAGGCATCCACACGCGCCATGATGATGTCCTGGATGGTGGAGGGGATGCGGATACTCTGGAGTTCCTTCGAGATGCGGTAAACGTTGTCCTTCCTCTCGATGAAGCCGAGACCCTCGAAACGGAACAGGCCCTCCGTGAGGGCGAAGGCGTCCTCCGAGATATACGTGGCGCCCGGCTCAGCCATCTGCTCCATTCGGGAAGCCAAGTTCACCGTGTCCCCGACGGCCGTGAAGTCCACCCGTAGGTCGTTGCCCACGGTCCCCACCACCACGAGGCCGGTGTGGATGCCGGCGCGCATCCGAAGAGGAGGAAGACCCGGTTTCTCCCGCCGCATCCGTTCATTAAACTGCACCATCTCCCGGTGGATGGCGAGGCTCGCCCGGAGAGCTCTCTGCGGTGCATCCTCCAGGGCAATGGGGGCGCCGAAGAGCGCCATGATCCCGTCACCCGTGAGCTCGTTTACCGTCCCCCCTATTCATTCACCTTCCGGATCAGGATCTCGTACACCTCGTCCATCATGGCATACATGGTTTCGGGGCCTAATTTTTCAGACAGAGGCGTGAAGCCCTTCATGTCACAGAACATAACCGTGACCTGCCTCTTCTCCCCCTCGATCCTGTCCCGCTGAGAGAGGATCTTCTCGGCGATGCCACTGGGGAGATACTTTTGAATCCTCTCCAGCTTCTCATCAAAGGAGAGTTCTTTGCGAAGCAGTTCGGAGGGAAGGGTTAAGTCGTGCCCGCAGTCGCCGCAAAACTTGTCGGAGGGAATGTTCTCGAACTGACACTTTGGGCAGGTAAGAACAAGCTTTGCCCCACACTCATGACAGAACTTTCTGTTGCCGGGATTCTCGATCTGGCACTTCGGGCAATGCATGGTTCATGTCCTTCTCGGTCTCAAAGTCGGAGCTAAGAACCTGTCAGCTTGTGGAGATCTGGCTAAGCCCGGATGAGCGTTGTTACGGGCACAGGGAGAAAAGAAATGTCATATGGGAGAGATAATAAGGGGATAAGACAGGAATTGTCAAGGAATATATGGAGTGGCGCATACACCCTTCAATCCGAAATCAATGAACTCGCCCGACGAGTGTCACCGAAGCTTTGTAAGCTTTGTATTTGAAGCTGATGCCACACTTCCTGGCTATTCGCCTACTGGACAGGAGGTATAGCACTTGAAGCAAAAGTACTGAAAGCCGATGAAGTTGGCTTGGTACATCATCCAGAAGTCTTTGCTCATAAACATCTTTTGTTGTTCCTCTGGGGTCTTACCAGCCCACTTGGCCCAGAATTTGATGTTCTTACCAAGTCCATAGGGCTGCGAAACCTTTAGGCATTTCATAACATCTGTCTGCCCCTCGTTGTTCAGCGCTCCGGCAGGGCAATTTTCTACACATGCGTTGCACTGTGTACAGAGGTTCTCCTTTACCGGGGGATCGGAGGGCATGTCCAGATTACACAGGACCGCCGCGAACAGCACCCTTGTCCCCAATCGGGGATGAATCACGAGATTGTGCCTGCCGAATTCCCCCAATCCCGCCACTACCGCCGCGTGACGCAGGGAGAGATCAGCAATGACTCCCCCGGTCGCGGGATCCAAATTCATTGGATATGACAGCGGAATACTCATCGCTCGCGCCCCGCATTCCTTTTCTATAAATCTGGCCATTCTATAGTTGATCCCGCGCCCGAACTCCATAATATCGAGACGGCCATTCATGGCAATCTGAGGGTTCGGGCTCTCGGTATGGGACATTTCCTTGATTGCCATGACCACAATGGATTTGGCCTCGGGGAAAAGAGTTTCGATCTTCGGGCTGCGGGAACTTTTGTAGTCTGCCGCCGCTGCAAATCCAACATCATCGACGCCGAGACCCATTGCAAACTCCCTGATTTTCTGTTTCATCATCGCGAACCTGCCTCTCTTGTGGATGCTTTAATTGTGATCGGATACTTATTTGTAAAAGGAGATATAGGGGAAATGGCCTGTATGTCAATCAGATATTGACCTTAGGGAAGACAACCGGGTTTTACTCGAACGAGGAACAATCTGCCAAGCCTTCGCACCTTTCAACCCGAATTCAATGAACAATCATGAATAGTGGCGGCGTAGCTTTGTATTTGCTGTACTTCATGGATCTATCGGCATGGCCTTTTTTCGTGTAATCACTTATGTGGGGTGAGACCATTGTATACTTGGTTCTTTCTTCGTTTGAAACCCCTTTACTTCTAACAAGATACCCCGCTGCTTGCGGCGGGGTATCTTATTGATCACTCAAATCCCGGCGGCGGTCTGAATCCGCCTGTCATCTCCTCAATCAGGCTGGCCAACCGAATGGGCGTTTTGTCTTCAAGATACGGGCCCACAATCTGGACGCCCACCGGCAGTCCGTCTTTTGCTGTCCCGATGGGGGCGACAGTGGCCGGCAGATAGGACACACATGTCAGCCCGGCCCAGGCTAACATGGTATCGGCATAAGATCGTTCCATATTGTTTACCTTGAGGGTGCGGTTGAAAAAATCGCCATGATCATGGGCAAACGCGGTCACCGGGACCGCCGGGCAGAGCAGGATGTCAACGTCGGTAAAAAAATCCGCCCATTTCTGCCGCATGAGCAGGCGCAGGTAATCTAAAACCACCCAGTCGCGATGCCTCAAGGTGGTGCCTCGGATCAATTGGGCCCGGAAGTTTTTATCATCTTCAGACAGGTTGGGGAGTTCTGAGAGCATCTGGTCAAAGACCGCTCTGGGCAGCGCAGCATTGGGTACAGCTGTAAGAAGCCTGGCATAAATATCGTGACAATCCTTGAAATTGATATCCGGCCGCTTGTTTGTTATTTGCGTCCCCTGCTTTGCCAGCGTATCCACCAGGTCCGACAGGCAATCCGACACCAATCCGTCCACGGGGAAATCCGGGTCATCCAGCCAGACGCCGACCTTAAATTCAATTATGGTCTTTTTTCTCGGGGGCGGCAATTCCAGCTTCCACGCAGTTTGCATGGGTTTTTTCGGCCGGGCAATGATGTCCATGACCAGTTCCAGGTCGTTAGCGCTTCGCGCCAAAGGCCCGATGACTGCAATATCGCCGCCGATGGCGTACTCGCCGGGAAACAATCCCGGAAACGGCGGGATATGTCCCCGAAAAGGCACCACGTCATAGGAAGATTTGTGCCCAAATACTCCGCAGAAATGCGCCGGGGTACGGATGGAACCGCCGATATCGCTGCCGATTTCCAAAGGGGTCAGACCGGCAGCCAAGGCAGCGGCCGCTCCGCCGGAGGACCCTCCGGGAACGCGCGTGACATCCCACGGATTGTTGGTCTGGCCATAGACATCGTTGAAGCTCTGAAAATCCTGGGCGAACAGAGGGACGTTGGTTTTGCCGAAAATGATCGCACCCGCGCCTCGCAACGATGCCGCCACATCCGCATCCCTGGCCGGCATATGTTGTTTAAGTTTCGGCGAACCTGACGTGCACGGCATTCCTGTAACTTCGATGGTGTCTTTGATGGTCATGGGCAGACCGTGCAGCGGCCCCCAGTCTTCACCCCTTGCCAGCGCTTCATCGGCCTTTTGCGCGCTTGCCCTGGCATTTTCAAGATCAATGGCAATAATGGCGTTGATGGAGGGATTGACGCGATTGAATCGCTCAATATATACCTCAAGCAGTTCGGCGGAGCTGATTTTTCTGGATTTGATGAGTGTGATCTGTTGTGTCGCAGGCAGATAATGCAAGTTCGTCATCTTTTCCTCCGTGAATTTTTTAATATGAATGTTGTCATGATTCTACAGAGAGCAAACCAGGAATACAACGAATAAGGGAATGCAATTGGCATTTTTGATATTTGCTAAGACATTGCTTTCGATGGGATGGAAGCATAGGGGGGCTGTTTTTGCTTGTCAAGGGATAGTTTGCAGGGATATTTTGCATCGAAAAGCAGGGGCTGGCGATGCGGTTGGGAAAGGGATGTGGAGTGGCGACCGCCCTTTTGAGAAATCAGCTCACATTTTGGTCGAGTCACCCGTCAAGAATGCATTTTAAGCACAATTCAGGCAGACATCTCCTGCACGCCTTTTTTGATGAGGTGCTATGCAAGAATATAGGCATTCCAAGAGTATTCAGGGTCCCGATAAAGGTGATCGTCATTCACGAGCTCACGCGCGGTCTGAATGATTTCATAGGAGTCGTGAAACAACACCTTCAAAAATAAAGTGAGTGGAAAGTCCGGCCCAAAAAAAGCATTGGTGGCCGATTTACCAGGTATCACCTTTTGTCCTCTATCTTTCCAAGCATACCGGCGATACTATCCTTGATGCGGCTGAAGAAGGATGGACCGGCAACCGCCACTGATGTCTCCGCCGTCAGGGGGGAAAGCAAACTGGTGGCTCTGGCGGTATACGCGCCCGCGGGAATTGTCGGCCCGGTGAGCACGACAACCGAGTCGAATTTCTCATTGGTCACCACGTTGGCCCGGAGGATCCCCGTGATCTTGGCTAATTTGGCCGGCGAAGACTGTCCTACTTCGGCCCGGAAGGTCCCGTCCTGTTGGACCTTGGCCAGGGCAAGCGAGGTATTGACGTCTTGCCCGATCAGGGAGATGAAGACCGAATCGCCCGGTTGGAAGCCGGATCCATCAAAGACAATGTTGGTCTCCATCAGCTTGGCCACTCCCAGCGGAATCACCTGGGGATTGATCACCACCTGGGGCCCGGAAAACGAGCGGTCCAGCACGTTAGGCGGGGCGGCGCATCCGAGGGTAAAAATAAAAAAAACGGCGGCAATAAACCCAAAAAGACAAAACCTCTTCAATTGCTGCATATTGATAATACCCTCCCTTCTTTTCTGGTTAGAATATGAAGACACGGCGCTCAATTCCTTAAAACCCTTATCCCATAACCTCTCGGGAGAGGTCAAGAGCTTATTGAGGAACTCGGGGACAGATTTCAAATCTGTCCCCTTGATCATGCAAGCTGTACTCATTGTGTTATTTTCTCGATAATTGTGGTATAGATGCCGGGAACCTGCATGTCTTCGTTTCTGAGGGTTTCGGGCCGGCGGATGCATGGTTGAAATATTGGCGCCGCCGGGAAACCAGGCGGCCAATGGAGAAAACGAATTGCAACCGGAGGTATCTGGAGAAACCGGGCAAGAACCTCGACTCAAACACAAGGGGTATCATGAAACTACCCATCCGGCCTCGTGTCATTATTCGCCGGTGCCCTGATTACAATACCGAACGGATCCGCGCCATCATTCGAGAAGGGCTCGAGGAGCTTGAGCTCCGGCCGCATGGGCGCACGCTCGTTAAGCCCAACACGGTTGCTTCCGGAGACACCTTTCCTCACGCGTACACGCGTCCGGAGTTTCTCGAAGGCGTGTTGATGGCGCTCAAGGACCGTGCCTCGAAGGGGCTCACGGAGCTCGCTGTGGGGGAACGCTGCGGCATCACGATCCCGACACGGCGGGCGTTCGATGCGGCGGATTATTACCCGATGTTCAAGCGCACCGGAGTGAAGCATTACCATTTCGAAGAGGAGCCGCAGGTTGAGATCCGGCTGTCCCACAAGGAGCGGTTGCGCGATTATATTTTCACCCCGCAGCCGGTGGCGCAGGCTGATTTTTTCGTGAACTGCCCGAAATTCAAGTCGCACCCCTGGACCACCGTGACTTTCTCGCTGAAGAACTACATCGGCATCCAGGACGACCGGCATCGCCTGATCGACCACGACCATCGCCTTAACGAAAAAATCGCCGATCTTCAGTACATCGTGCAGCCGCAGTTCATCGCCATCGACGCGATCACGGCCGGAGAGGGGCGCATGCTGACGCCCGTTCCGAGGGATCTGGGGCTGATCATCATGGGAAATTCGCAGGTGGCTTTCGATGCGGTCTGCTGCCGGATCATCGGGGTCGATCCCGTGGACGTGGATCATATCAGGATGGCGCATGAGCGCGGCTTCGGCCCGCTCGACCTTTCGAAAATCGGGATCTCGGGCGATGTTCCGCTCGAGGAGGCCCGCAAGATGGCGAGCGGCTTCAAGGTAGGCTTGATCCGCGTCGAGAAATATTTCGAGGGCGCGAAGATTACGGCCTACGCCGGCCCGCCGCCCGAGAAGGAGCGCACGGATTATTGCTGGGGCGGCTGTCCCGGTGCGATCGAAGAGGCGATTGAAATCCTGCGGATCTACGACAAGAAGTGCGATGAGAAGATGCCGCGGCTCCATGTCGTCTTCGGGGACTACGACGGGCCGATCGACGCGAAGCCAGGGGAGAAGGTGGTGTTCATCGGCGATTGCGTACGCTGGAAGGGGAAGCTCAATGGTGCGGATGTCTCGGTCGAGAGCCCGTATGTCGATCGCGCGAAACGCGATCCGTACGAGGCCAAGCAAGAGGATCTCTTCGTGAAGATGTACAAGGTCGGCCGCACGCTCTTGAGCGTGAAAAAGAACGGTTATGTGCGGCTCAAGGGTTGCCCCGTCAGCGTCGCCGAGCAGGTGCTCGCTCTCGTGAATCTGGGCGGGACCAAGAACCCGTATCTGTCGGCCAAAGAGGTGCTGCGGTTCAACAAGGGCTACCTGGGCTGGAAAAGCGTCGTGGCCGTCAGGCGCATCATGGGCCAGCCTTATCAGATTCATGGCCCCGCCGAGCGCGGTGAGGGCGCTCCCGAGCAATAATAATTGAAATTTCCTGAATAATTTGGTTTATTGACGCTAAAGAGGAACCGATTCACTCGACTCAAAACTATTGCCGTCGAATCCAAAGGGAAATCTTATAATGAAATTGAACCCGGGAAAGGAGATAAACTATGTTTGAATCAGCCGAATTGGGACAAGAAATAAACAAGACCGATTATGAAAAAGAGGTCCCGGAATTAAGGGAGGCGCTTCTCGATGTTCAGCACGACTTGCGCGAGTCCGGTAAATTCCAGGTGATCATCCTGATTGGCGGTGTCGACGGAGCCGGCAAGAGCGAAACTGTAAAGATACTGAACGAGTGGATGGATCCGCGCTTCATCGAAACAAACGCCATGGGCGCAGCGACGGAAGAGGAACTCGCGCACCCGCCCATGTGGAGATTCTGGCGCGCCCTGCCACCCAGAGGCAAGATAGGCATATTCTTCGGTTCCTGGTACACGGAGCCTATCGTAAACATGGTTTACGGGACGATAAAAAGCCGGGACTTGGACCGGGCCATGGAAGGCGTCATACGCTTCGAGAGGATGTTCCTTGACGAGGGGGCATTGATACTCAAGTTCTGGCTTCACCTCTCGAAAGATGTGCAAAAAAAGCGCCTGGAAAAGCTCGAGCAGAACCCGGAGACGCGCTGGCGCGTAACAGAAACGGAATGGACGCATTTCAAGCTCTACGATAAGTTCCGCAAGATCTCGGAGCGTGCGCTGATGCATACCAGTACGCCCGATGCGCCCTGGATCATCGTGGAGGGCACTGATCCGCGTTACCGCTATCTGACAATCGGCAAGGAGATACTCAGCGCGCTGCGCAGGCGTCTCGACGGGGGAGAGCAAAGTGCGGTCCCCAAGCCGGCGCCGGCTCTTCCGCCCGTAGATGAGAAATTTCAGCTTAAATCCCTCGATTTTTCCCAGAATATGACGAAAAAAGAGTACGATAAGGAACTCGAGAAATACCAGAGAAAACTTAACCTGCTTGTCCGCAGCCGCAAGTTCAGGAAGATATCCGCCATCCTCGTCTTTGAGGGTTCCGATGCCGCCGGAAAGGGCGGTGCAGTCAGGCGAGTCACCGGGGCTCTTGACCCGAGGAGCTACAGGATAATACCTATCGCCGCACCGACGGAAGAGGAGAAGCTCCATCCTTATCTCTGGCGGTTCTGGCGGAATATCCCGAGGAACGGCAACTTCACCATCTTCGACCGCTCATGGTACGGCAGGCTGCTCGTGGAAAGGGTCGAGGGTTTCTGTTCGCCGGCCGACTGGATGCGCGCCTATGGGGAAATAAACGACTTCGAAGAGCAGCTCGCGCGGAGCGGGGGCGTGGTCATCAAGTTCTGGCTCAGCATCACCAAGGATGAGCAGCTCAAGAGGTTCAGAGAACGGGAAGTTACGGGTTTCAAGCGCTTCAAGATAACGGAGGAGGATTGGCGCAACCGTAAAAGATGGAACAAGTACGAACTTGCCATAGGCGAGATGATCGACCGCACAAGCACGGATACGGCGCCCTGGACGGTAGTCGAAGCCAACAACAAGTATTACGCGAGGATCAAGATACTCAAGGAGATCTGCGAGCGGATAGAGGCGGCGATGTAGACAGTTTATTGCAGGGAATTGCCTTTTACCGGGGGTGAATCATGGCGCAGGAAAAATCAGCGAATGAAGTCGCGAAAAAACCGGATATCAATCTCACCGATCCGTCCCTCTATGTCAACCGCGAACTGTCCTGGCTCGAGTTCAACCGGCGGGTGATCGAAGAAGCACAGGACCAGCTCGCACCTCCCCTCGAAAAACTCAAATTCGCCTCGATTTTCAGCTCGAACCTTGATGAATACTTTATGGTCCGTGTCGGCG
>MICJ01000047.1:24605-55122 GCA_001830835.1 Syntrophobacterales bacterium GWC2_56_13
TCGTAGCCGTTCAGTATGCCTGCATTATAGACGAAGTCCTGCCGCGACTCGAAAAAGCAGGGATATTCATCCACCGCATCGACGAACTCGACAAGAAGGAGATAAAACGGCTCGACGATTACTTCGAGGAACAGGTTTCCCCCATTCTGACGCCGCTCGCCGTCGATGCGGGTCACCCCTTTCCCTTCCTCGGCAACCTCCGTCTCAACCTCATGGTCGTTTTCAAGGAAGCGAGCGGAATAAAGGCCCCCCAGGCTTACGCCTTTGTCGAGGCGCCTTCCATCCTGCCGAGACTCATTCCCGTGAATACTGAAAAGGGCGGATACCATTTCATTCTCCTGGAGGACCTCATCCGCCGTCATGTTCGTTGGCTCTTTCCGGGAATGGAGATCAAGAACATCATTGCCTTCCGCGTCACGCGGATCCATGACTACGATCTCCACGAAGAAGAGGTGATGGATTTGGTCAAGTCGGTCGAGGCCGAACTGAAGGATCGCTCTAACCAGAATGCCGTCCGGCTCGAGATCGAGCCCGGCGCTCCGAAGAGGATCGTCAATCTGCTCCTGCAGAAGCTCCGCGTCGAGGAACGTTTTGCATACGAAATCAAAGGCCCGATCAATATCTGCGATTTTCTCGCCCTGTATGACCTTTCCGTCGATGCATCCCACAAGGACCCCCCTTTCAACCCGCGCATGCCCCAGCAATTCGCCTCCGACAAGGATATCTTTACGATCATTCGCGAGGGGGATGTCCTTCTGCACCACCCTTACGACTCCTTTGCCGCCGTCATGGATTTCCTCAACACCGCTGCCGATGATCCCTACGTACTTGCGATAAAGCAGACGCTTTACCGGATCGGAAAGGATTCCCCGGTCGTTGCGGCGCTTTGCCGGGCCGCGGAGAACGGCAAACAGGTGACGGCGGTCATCGAGCTCAAGGCCCGATTCGATGAGGAGCATAACATCGACTGGGCGCGGCAGATGGAGGAGTCCGGCGTCAATGCCGTGTTCGGGTTCGTCCGCTGGAAAACGCATTGCAAGGCGACCCTCGTCGTCCGCCGCGAGGGCAAGCAACTGAGGCGCTACGTCCACGTATCGAGCGGCAACTACAACACAGTTACGGCGAAGATATACACCGACATCGGACTTTTCACCTGCGATCCCGATTTAGGCAATGACGTCTCTTCCCTCTTCAACGTTCTAACGGGGTTCAACTCGTGGACGGGCGGGGATATGTTCACCCCCGAAACGGTGGCGGCGATGTTCCGCAAATTCATGATCTCACCGGTGACGACCCAGGAGACGATCCATCGCCTCATCGATCGGGAGATCGAGAAGTCAAATCCTAAGGCTCCGGGGCGCATCATAGCAAAGATGAACGCTCTCGTTGATGCAAGGACTGTCTGTAAACTCTATGAGGCGTCGCGGGCAGGCGTCCGTATCGATCTCCTGGTTCGGGGCATATGCTGCCTGCGCCCGGGAATACCGGGCGTCAGTGAGAATATACGCGTAACCAGCATCCTCGACCGGTTCCTCGAACACTCGCGGCTTTACTACTTCCATAACGGCGGCGATCCGGAAATCTATTCCGGAAGCGCGGACTGGATGCCGCGAAATTTTAAAAAGCGCGCTGAGATCCTCTATCCGATAAAAAATACCGCATTGAAGGCGCGTATCATGGATGAAATCCTGATGACGTATCTGAAAGACAACGTCAAGGCCCGCCTCATGCAGGCGGATGGGTCGTATGTCCGGGTGAAGCCGAAGGACGGGGAAAAGCCTATCCGCAGTCAGAGCGAGCTCATAGCCATCGCCCGGAAGGGGGGGCTGAAATCACCGCCCTACGAAGAACTGGTCAGAAAAATCGGCAAGAAGAAGGGTTTGAAACGATAAGTCGGGAGGCTTAGGAGCGTGAGGACGCAAAGGAAGAACTCGACGATGTCGTTTGTCATAAAGACGGCGCGGACTCATGATCCCGATCCGGCACACAACGAAAAGGTTACTCTGCTTGCACTTGCCCTTTTCGACGAGCTGCAAATTCTTCATGGGTACGGTCTGGACGAGCGGCGCCTGCTGGAGATAGCAGCCCGTCTTCACGATATCGGCTGGTCGCGGGTCGTGTCGGGCAACCACCATAAGCTTAGCTGCGACATGATTCAGGAACTCGACATCCCCGGACTTAACGTGGAGGATCGTCTCATCTGCGCCCTCGTTGCCAGGTATCATAATAAGGCTCTTCCGGACGCATCAAGGCATCGGCTGTTCGCGTCACTCAATAACGGCCGGCGCGCCGTTGTCGAGTGGCTTGCGGGAATGCTGCGCGTTGCAGACGGCCTCGACTGCAATCATACCGGTCTCATCAGGCGGTTGACCTGTGCTGTAAGCAACAAGGTGATCACTATCCATCTTGAGTTTACAGGCGACTGCCGGATGGAGCTTGAGAGAGCCTTTCAGAAGCAGGAACTGTTGATAATAAAGGCGGGAAGGACGATCGAATACCAATGCTGATGATTCAAACGGGGACATGATGCGATCCCTCTGGGCTTCTGGACTTCCGGGGGATCGCATTGTGTCCCCGGAAGAAGGGAATACCAATGCTGAGCGCGTTCATCTCCGACATCCACGGCAACCTGCCCGCACTTAAGGCCGCAGTAGCCGATGCAAAGGGGCGCGGAGCCGGCCGGATCGTCTGCTGTGGAGATATGACAGGCTATGGACCCTTCCCTGGCGATGTCTGCAATTTCCTCGAAAAGCTGCATATTCCTGCGATAATCGGCAACTACGACCAGAAGGTGCTTGAAGTGGCGAAACAGGGCAAGTCAGTCGCGAGGGAGATGAAGTCGAAAAAGCGCAAGATTCTGTTGTGGACAGTTGAGAACATGGGCCGTCAGAGCCGGCTTTACTTAGCCGGTTTGCCTGAGCGCCTCGACCTGCAGATCCCGGCAGGCGGGCACAAGTTCTTAGTCGTCCACGGCAGCCCCATTTCCACAGACGACGCTATCTATCCGAGCATCACCAGGCAAGGGCTGGAGACGAAATTAAGCGATGCCCGCCCGGAGATTCTCGTTTGCGGGCATACGCACATCCCCTTTGTCAGACGTGTCGGCGGAATTCTCGTCGTGAATTGCGGTTCGGCGGGGCACCCGGTTGACGGCGACCCGCGCCCGTCCTACGCCCTTGTCCGTGCCGAGAGGGGCGCTGTGCCTCGCGGACGCATTATAAGGTTCGATTACGACCGGGATCTCACAATCACCGCGCTTAGGAAGACCTCGCTGCCGAAAGGGCTGCGGAAGGATTTTGCTGGGGGGATCAAGCGGAGATTCATAGAATGAACAACGAAAAATCTGTCGAGATAGAGCTGAAGCTCGCCCTGCCCGGTCCGGAGGCCGAAGAGGCGGTGATCGCCAATATTCGTGAACAGGGCTACAGGGTCAAAGAGCTGAAGCAGGTGAGAAATATCGATGTCTATCTGGACACCTTCGACTGGTCTCTTATGAAAAAGAAGTTGGCGCTCAGGTACCGGACTGCGGATGGCGGGGCAATGTATACGATCAAGAGCATGGGAGCAATCGAAGATGGGATCGCAAAGCGAATGGAAACCGAGGTCCTGCTCGACGGTCCGGTTGATTCCCCTGCGGAGATTCCCTTAAAGCAAATCAGGAATCTTATCGACGGTATCATTTATCCGCGGAAGCTCCTCGAACATATTCAAGTCCGCACTGATCGCCGGCGTTATCGGGTCGTATCCCCCGAAGGGGCGAAAATCGAGCTTGCCTTTGACACTTCGAGCTTCTCGTCTCGGGGGCTTCACAAACCGCGACGCACGCAAAAGCTCCACGAGCTGGAAGCGGAACTTCTCAGTGGTCCGGAGGCAGCGCTAAGTTCCCTTTCATCCTTGCTCTCGCGCTCATTCAGTTATCCACCATCGTCGGCATCAAAGTTAGAGAGCGCCGTCGAGCGGCTCAAGGTCCTTATCCCTTCCAAGAAGCCCCCGGAGAAATATACGGTTCGACTCGATGACCGCCTCGATCTCACTGTGCGGAAAATTCTTGCCTATCAGTTTATCCGGTTTCGGGAGCAACTTCCCGGCGTGCAGCGCGACATCGATACGGAGTTTGTGCACCAGATGCGGGTTGTGACACGGCGGATGCGTTCAGCGTTGCGGTTGTTTCGCGATGCCGTTCCCCAAAGTACGGGCGCCAGCCTCGCAGGTGAGTTGGAGTGGCTCGGCAGCATGTTTGGAGCGGTTCGCGACCTCGATGTTTTCCTCCTGAATCTGTCCCGGTTCAAAGAGCAGATTGAACGCTTTCCCGCCAAGAAAAAAGAAATGTTCGATAACTGGATCGAGAGACACCGCTCCACGCCGTTCAAGGCCCTTAGTGAGGCGCTTGAATCGCCGCGGTACCGAGATTTTGAGCGACGCCTCTTACGGTTCCTGGAAGTATCGCTTCCTGTGCGTCCCAGGGCGCCTCTTGCCGTAAAACTGGTTCGCCAGGTGGCGCCGGTGATCATCAAAGAAAAATTCGATGCTGTCATTAAGCAGGGACATAGAATTCTCGAGAATCAGAAGCCAAAACAGTTCCACCGCCTCAGGATCCAAATGAAGAGACTCCGTTACGCTTGCGAGTTCATGGCGCCCGCATACGACGGCGCTCTCGATCCTTTCATCGAACGAACAGTCGAAATACAGGACTGCCTTGGGGAGGTTCAGGATACGGTTTTCACGCGGGGATTCATCGACTACCTGTTCGACGACTGGAAGGGCAAGCTGATCGAACCCGAACTCGTGTTCATCCTTGGTGAGATCTATCAACTGCAAGGGGAAATCGCCCGTGAACGCCAGGGAAAGTTCGGCAAGATCTGGGAGCGGTTTGCCACCGAGGAGACTGCCGGACAACTCAATGATATCCTTGCCGGGCAACGGGCGGATTAGAAGATAAGGATCTGCCTTCTTCCGCGTAAGCCTGCACGCCGTAACTCCCAAGTGAGTGCGGCAGGGATTCCGGATCAACCCAAAGTTTTCCGGATTGGATGACAAACCCTAGCGGAATTGTAGCATCAGGCAGAACTTCTGGTAAAAATAATGACCCCTTGGGGTTAGCTATGTTCTTCCCGGCAAGCCGTAAGATGGGCGGCATAACTGTCGGCATTGACGTCGGTCAGTCGTAAACACGGAATGGCAATGCATATCAACAGTCTATACCTACAACTGCTCGGTGGTGAGCTTTCATCAGAACCGAGGATTACTACGGATTGAAAGAGAGTAACGGCACGGTTGAGCGGCCGGCGGTAGTCGGTAGGCTCAAACCGTTGGTTGGAAGCCTCTATTTCCCCGTCTTCGGTCTATCAATGAGTAGTTCGCCGCCGATACCTACATTCTCGGGGCTATTCTCCTTGATCACGATGACCATCGCCTGCTGTGGCAATCCGTAGGCTTTCACTGCGGCGTCTGTCACGGTCTTGATCAGTTCCCGTTTCTTCCCGATATCTTCAATCTTTGGCCCGTCAAATGTGATGTTCGGCATTTGTTCCTCCCTCTTTCATCTTCTTCCAACGTTTTAAGGATCGGTATAAACCTCCAAACACCGCAATAGAACCAAATGACCCAAAACCTATTTGGCAGAACGCACCGGAAGTGCCCGGTAGGAGATGTCGCCGGTCTGTTGAGTCCAGAGCCTGTAGCCATCGTAGAAATAGAAGTAGGCAGCCTCGGAACCGCGTGTCTCAGATGCCCAAGGGCAACATCCGGTCAATTCGATAAAATTAGTAAGATGATTACCATTCTTGCCCGTTACCGCCGGGCTGTCATACAACCCAGCAAGCTCATCCTGTGTGGGCATCCGCCAGTCGGCGTACCCGCCCCCTCGTGCGTTGATGGAACCGGATTGCGGGCCGCGAGCTTGCTATGCGCGTGGCTCATCAATGTGGTCAGAGCACCGCCGTAGCTTCCAGCTCCAGCTTAGCGCACTCCTCCGCCAACCCTTTGACTTCCACCAGCGTCATTGCCGGATAGTGCTTGCCCATGAGCTGGCGGTAAGCCTGCCCCAGCGGCCGGACGCTCCCGAGATACTCGTTCCGGTCCAGCACGTAAATCGTCAGGCGAACAACGTTCTCGGGCCGCCCACCCGCTTCGCGCACGACCGCGAGCAGATTCGATAGCGCCTTTTCAAATTGACCCACGAACTCGGTGCTTACCATTTTCCCGTGTTCGTTCCAACCTACCTGGCCGGCGATAAACAGCATGCTACCCGGCTGCGTCTTGACGCCGTGGCTAAAGCCGGGATGCGCCCCGCATTCGGCCGGGTTGATGTATTCCAATGTGCTTTCCATGTCTTTTCCTTTCTCTCCCCAGTTTTCGGTCGTTCAAGAAACCGCTCTCCACCCAGCGGGATCGCCGTTCGTCCCGGCGCGCCGGGATCGGTGGTTCAAATCCACCCCCCGCAACCAAAGTCCACTTACGACCAGCCATATCACACGCTCTCCGATTTAAGGATGACTCGTGTCGCGCGTTTCGGGCAAACCCTACTTTTTGTATATCCTCTGGAGCGAAAACTAAACTTGCAGACAGCCAGCGGTCTGGTCCGCTACGTTGTCCGCCAGAAAAACTTTGATCTCCAGACGGCGAAGGCGTTCGCAAGAATGCCCGCCCACCGCGAACATCACCGCGGCTTGCTGCCAATCACCGGGTCGCTGCCTCACCGCCGGCTGGCTTCTCTTTGCGGCGGCTTTGCTTTACAATAATCATTTATCATGCATTCTCTGCCGATTCAGAAGACAATCCCGGAGGCAGGCTTTCCAAAGCTCTCCTCGGCCAGGAATTTCCTCGGACAGATTATGGCGTTTCCGGGTTACGTCAGCGGCGATATTCTGCGGGGATTTTACGTCTTCCGGCACGCGGCGGAAGATGGCGACCCAGGCGCTGCCCCGGACGCAACGCCCCCCAAAGCAAGCCCACAGACGGTGGTTGCCAGCATCGTTTTTGACCGTGCCGCCGGGCTGCTGTCTTTGTTCATATTATCTCTGGCAGGCTTGATGGAAGCCGTCTGGCGTCCGTTACCGCCGCGGCTGGCGCTATCCGTCGGACTGGTTGCCGGCGCTGGTCTGGCTGGGATGCTCTTCCTATTCTGGTTTGCATACTGGTTCCCGTCGCCTCCCGCCTTCTCGGTGCGGCTCACACGGATTGTCCGATGCGACCAACCCCTTACCTACCTGCATGCAGTGACGCACTATTACGTTCGGAACCTCAGACTGATTGCCAAGATCCTGGGCATTTCGTTTATCACGCAAGGAGCGGGTTTGACCAGTTTCGTTCTTTTCGGCTTGACATTGATAAGACATTGCTTTTCGACGGGGGAAGTATAGGGGGGCTGTTTTTGCTTGTCAAGGGATATTTTGCATCGAAAAGCAGGGGCTGGCGATGCGATTGGGAAAAGGAGGTGGAGCGGCGGCCGCCCTTTTGAGAAATCAGCTCACCTTTTGGTCGAGTCACCCGTCAAGAAGGCATTTTTGAGCACAATTTAGATAATCATCTTATCTTATGAGGTGATCATTACCAAGAGAAAGCTTGGATAATTTTTGTCAACTCCAAGTTATTGATAACAGGAAGGAAGGGCATGGAACCGGGCTGATCGGGTCGGGATCTATATTGTGAGGTGGCATCGGTCATTGAATAGGGACAGGAAAGGACCATACGTATCGAAGTTAATGATATTGATGCTGGTTTCACCTATCCTGAATCTGCCCAATTGTGATGCGGGTAAATTCATTACAGCACAGAGAATTGCGGCGATGACGAAATAGTGGCTAACCGCTACGATCGTGCCGTCCGGATGATTCTCCACCATCTGAAGTATGGCATTCCAGGAACGCTTTTGAATCTCATCCAGGGACTCGCCCCCGCAGCCCTTGAAGAGGAGTTCTCCCTCGTTACCGCCTTTTAACAGTAGCTGTAGGCGGGAGCCGACTTCCTTGATCTCCTCCCCCTCCATCGTGCCGCAGTCTATTTCCTGGAGTGCCGGTTCCTGGATGACCTCAAGACGATGGCAATCGGCAATCCACTGAGCGGTACTCATTGCCCGGGTCATAGGACTGGAATATACGGCTTTGATATCCTCTTTTTTTAATCTTTCAGAAAGGCAATGACACTGTCTTTCCCCTTCCTGATTGAGTGCGATATCATTGTTTCCACCCTGAATGCGGCGTGATTCATTCCAGCTTGTCTGTCCGTGCCTGATAAGTATGACTCTGGTCAACTCAGCCCTCTTTCCAATCTTGCTTTGGCATCACGGATGACTTGTGCTAAATTGGCAGTGGCTTGCCGGACATCCGGGGCGCCAATCACGGCAGTAATCACTGCACAGCCGGCAGCTCCCGCCTCGATACACAAGGGGGCATTGCTGTGATCGATTCCTCCAATAGCCACTATCGGGACCTTCACCGCTTGGCTGACCTTTCGCAGCGCTTCAACGCCCTTGGCCGCCCGGAGATCTTTCTTCAGCCTGGCTGGGAAGATCATTCCCACGCCGACATAATCGGCGCCATCCGCCTCGGCTTTCTTTGCTCCACAAAATATGGAGTGTGCCTTCAGTCTATCTCCCTGAGTAGTTACTCCATCTTCTCCCCAGCAGGCTGCAGCACTCCTCCGAAAAGACCGTTTTCAGCCCCTTGCTCCGCGCATAATCAACGGTAGTTTCATCAGGATAAGCGATCCCGTTCACTCCACAATCTATCGCGATAATTTCCGCCCGTCGTTTGTATTTACCCGGCGGTCGCGCGCAACCCAGGGTTATCGGTGTAGCGGGATTTAAAATCCGTGCAGTTCCCATTATTCGGGCTGCTTCATCAATCGATGGCGGCTGAATCCCCGCCATGGCGGTTCCGCAGGCAGGGGTCAAAATAACCAGGACGATCGTTTCAGGGTCTGCCTGCTTGATCATTTCCAGGGCCCGCCGTTCCCCCCGGATTTGACCGAAGTGCAAGCCGATTACGATATGAGGAGCGATATTTAAACCGGCGTCGCGACAGTAGAGCATGGATTGAAGATAATCATCTGGTTTCCGGTTGAGGTGACAGACTTCGCGGATCGTTCCTTCATTCCCGATGACATCCATCAATACCTGGTCCACCCCGGCTTTTTTCAGCATGGCGGCCGTTTCCCGCCGAATCAGCCCGCCATGCGCCAGTACCTTCAGCCCCATCTGTTTGGCATAACCCATCGCTTCCACAAAGGGCTGAAGGGGAACTTCCCCATCGGAGTTGCCGCCCCCGCTTACCAGAATGCCCCGGCAACCCTTTTCCAGCAGCTTGTCAACCACCCTGCGCATCGCCTGCGGGCTGGTCGCCCCAATCATGGTCTGCAGCAAGGCGCCCTCACAATGGGCGCATCGGCAGGCGCAGGCTTTCCCGGTAACACTGAGATTGGCAAAGGAAAATGGGCGGTTCGAATAATACGGGTTATCATAGTGCCTGGCCCCGGGGACTGAAAACCATATTTCCGGCCTGAACTCCCGCCTGGTTTCCCATGCCTGTTGAATCATTGCCTGAATGACCGTCATATTACCCGACTCCATCCCATATTTGGGGAAGAATCCTTCCGATATCCTCCGGTCCGGGCCGGAAAGGGTAATTGCGCATCGGTTCACTGGCCCGCTCATTGCCGAAAGGACGGTTGCAGGCCACCTGACCGTCCTGGTCCGGGCAACCCGAGGTCATAAAAGCTTCCCCTGTTCGGATAAACGGTTCAATGTTCAGCCCGAAATCGATGATCTGCCCTGCCGGTGAAAAACGGATATTATTGCTATCGGTGATGCCTTCATTGATGAAGTAACGCGCCAGTTGTATCCGGCGGTATTTTCCCAGAGGCGGCTGTGGACTGTTCTGCAAGAGGCTGCCATCTTCGGGGAAAAAGGAAAACAGGTGGGTCATGGCGCCCATGCGGTAGGCCCTGGATATGGCATTGACCAACTGTTCTTCGGTCTCGCCCAGGCCCGCGATCAGATGAACCCCCGCCTTGTAAAGTCCGAACACCTCTACAGAAGCTGCCAAATATTCCCAGAAAAGATCCCAACGGTGAGGGCCGTCAACCCCTGTCCCCCGGTGGCGGGTAAATAACCCTTCCGTTGCCGCATCTATAGCAATGCCCACCCGGTCGGCACCCGCTGACCGGATTTTTTGCAGATCATTCTTGCCCCTCATAACGGTCGGCGCCAGCAACCCGCTGACAGGCAGGCCGGCGCTCTCCCGCACCCGGCGTATGATGGTGCAGGCATCATCCACGGCATGGTCATGGGTAATCATGGACACGCACACCCGTTTGAAGGGATGCCTGCCGCTCCTTACCCGCTCTAAGATTTCCGCCAGGGGATAAGTCGGCCATCTGACCCGGATAAACGTGTTGGATGTGTCCGCCTGGCGGTTATGAGCCAGTCCGCAATAACTGCATGCAGCCCGGCACCCCCCGGCATAAGTTAACAGGAGATTGAGGCAGGTACACCTGATTTTAGGCATGAACCGGCCCGGTTCCATGCCCAGAGATATCGCTCCTGCAAGGCTGGTCTGGACAAATTGCGGACTTTCTCTATCGGATTGCATCGGTCCCTCTTCCAGTTGCTGCTCCGGGTCCATGGGCAGAGATTGCCAGATGAAGCGCATGGTAGAAATCATCAGTCTCAACGCCCGGAATCTTCACATCGTTTCTGGCAAAAAAATTCCGCACCGTTGCCAGAACATCTGTCGGTCTGCTGGAGGAATTCTTGAGGGCAGCCTCCAGATCCAGGATGCTTCGTTCCGGGTAGGCGAAAAAATCACCGGTGATGAAAGCGCTCTTGATGCGCTGACGCAGAGGGTCGATACGGAGCGAAACCCTGATCAATCCTCCGGGGGTCTTATGGTCCACCACGCTCAAATTGCTCTCCTGAGACGCCCGCGGCCCTCTAATCCACTCCTCGGACTGGAATTTCGGCAATTCCTCGGCCATAAACGTTTCCTCATATTCGGTCAGGCCGCCCGGCTCCAGTTCCACTCCCAGAACTTCGGTGAAACCATCCTCCATAGCCTTTTTGATTTCCTGCATAGGGGGCACATGGCCCAGAACCTCCCGGAGGCAGGTCACGCGTTCTCTAAACGATCGGATTTGTTTGTCTTCAAGTTTCTTTAGGGGCAGTTTCAGGCAGGCGATCATCGTATCCACGTCGAAATCAGTCAGCAGGGTGCCGTGATACAGCAGGGAATTCCCCATCTCCGTGCCGCCGGTGCCGGAAATCTTGCGTCCCCCAACCTCTATGTCATTCAGGGGGCGATAACGGGCGTCTATCCCCAGTTTGGCGAGGCCGGTCACAACGCTCTCACACATCAGCCGGTACATATCCTCCAGTCGTTTGGGTATGCCGGGGGTATCCTTCAAGGCAAATATTTCCCATCCCAACTGTCCTTCGTCCATGTATATACTCCCCCCGCCGCTGATCCGGCGGTTGATCTCTATTCCATGCTCCCGGCAGTATTGTTCCTCCACCTCTAAGTCCACGGCCTGGTGGTAGCCTACCAGCGCGCAATGAGGAGAAAATTGCAGAAAGTGCAGGGTATTCGGGATGAGATTCCGACTGCGGGCAGTCAGTATCACCCGCTCTAAGGCCATATTGTTTGCCGCCGGCAGTTCACCGGTGTCAAGGAGCCGCCAAACCTGTCTCATAAGGTCACCTCATCCTTCTCTTCCAGACGGATTCGCTCCTCCATCCAGGCTTTATAGGCGCCGGAATTCATCAGCAGTCCTATCTCGTTTCGGTTGGCCAGTTCTATCCGGTACAACCATCCCCGGCCAAGGGGATCGGCATTGACCTGACTCGGGTCGGCTTCCGCCTTGCGGTTGGTTTCCATTATCACTCCCGAGACGGGCGCCAGGAGGCTGCCCACCCATTTGCCTGACTCGATGGAACCGCACCTGTCGCCTCGCCGGACGACCGTACCGGCGGGGACAAACTCCAGGTAAATGATGTCGCCGATGTTGCTCTGCCCATAGTCAGTCAACCCGATCACTGCCTCTTCAGCAACCTTTATCCAGTAATCATTGCGGTCATAGAAAAGTTCATCGGGGATCGCCCTCTTCTCTCTTTGCATCCTTTTGCCTCCCACATTGAATTTCATGCCCTGACGGGCAAAGCCAGTTCCATTTCATCATCGCCGGCCATGATTTCCTCTGCAATTCCATCTCTGACGAGTACCGCTTTGCGGCCCTGTCCAACTGACGCCTGCGCCAGGAGATATACTCCCTCGGCTATCTTCACCTTGCGCCCGGCTGGTCTGCGTCCCGGCAGGTCCAACCACTCCTGGGAAGTGAGTCGTTCCCCGACCCGTCGGGCGGTCTTCCGCAACTCCGCATCCGGCCCGCGTGGGGAGAGATCGCCCAGTTGCCTTTGAAAAAAAGACTCTGTAACCCTCGTCCTTTAAAAGTTGGCGCTCCGGAGGAAAGCCGCGGCGTTCCGGAACAGGGCGAGGCCCATCCCCTCCTCGGGGAGCTCCTCCCGCGTCCAGCGGGGGTGGTTGGTCCGGTGAAGGTAGGCCTCGGGGTGGGGCATCAAACCGAAGATTCGTCCCGTTTCATTGCAGATCCCGGCGATTCCATCCACGGCGCCGTTGGGGTTCGCCGGATACTCCAGCGTCGCCTCCCGGCAGTTCTCATCGCTGTACTGGACTGCGATCAGGCCCTCCCTGTGGAGCCTTTCCAGAATCTTTTCATCCAGCGTGACGAATTTCCCTTCCCCGTGGCGGACGGGGAGGTAGAGACCGGAAATGCCTTTTGTGAAGATGCAGGGCGAGCCGGGATCAACGCGGAGATAAACCCAGCGGTCCTCGAAGCGCCCCGAGTCGTTGAAGGTGAGCGTCACTGTCTGCTGGTCGTAATGGCCGTCCAGGCCGGGGAGCATCCCCAGCTTGACGAGGAGTTGGAAACCGTTGCAGACGCCCAGGATCAGCTTCCCTGCGGCGATGAACCGGGCGAACTGATCGTAGAGCCTCTCTTCTCTCCCGGCGACGGCTGCATGCAAAATTCGGTTGGCCCCCGCCTTGGCCGACCCGAGGTCGTCGCCGTCCAGAAATCCGCCGGGAAGGTTCAGGAAGTGGTAATCGTCGAGCTGCTCTGTCCCATAGAGGAGATCGCTGATGTGAACGATCTCCACCTCGTCGAAACGGGCAAGTTTACAGGCGTGGGCCATCTCCATTTCGCAGTTCGTTCCGTTTCCAGTGATGACGATCGCTCTGATTCTCTGCGGCATTTTCCCCCTACCTTTTTCGGGGACAGATTTGAAATCTGTCCCCGAGTTCCCGTCAGAAGGCGAGCGGTTTTTGCCAGGCGGCCTTGAGCGCCCTGGTATCCTCTTCGATGATCCGCTGCCCCCCGAGGCCGTCGATGCGAAGGACACCTTCCGGGATGACCGTTCCGATCCGGGCGAAGGTGCAGCCTGTTAGGAGCGCCTCAAAGGCCTCCCGCGAACCCGGGGAGACGGTCACGACGAAGCGGCTCTGCGATTCCGAGAAGAGGAGCTCATCGTTCCGGCCGATCCCCTCCGCCGGGATGTTCTTGAGGTCGACCTCCAGGCCCAGGCCCCCGGCGAAGGCCGTTTCGGCCAGCGTCACGCCGAGCCCCCCATCGGAGCAGTCGTGGCAGGAGGCGACGAGACCCGCCCGGATCGCCCGGTGCAGGGGCTCATAGAGGGCCTTTGCCGTTTTTGCATGCACTTTCGGAACGCTGTTCCCGACGGCGCCGTGGAGGGCGTACCACTCCGAGCCGCCCAGCTCCCGAAAGGTCTTTCCGAGGACATAGACGAGATCCCCCGCTTTTTTTACGTCCATCGTCACGGCCTTCCGCACGTCCTCCATTCTGCCCAGAGTGGAGAAGAGGAGTGTCGGGGGAATCGAGATCCGGACGGCGCCGATCTGGTAGTCGTTCTTCATGCTGTCCTTTCCCGAGATGCAGGGAACGCCGTAAGCCGTAGTGACATCGTAGAGGGCCATGTTGGCGCGGACGAGCTGAGCGAGCTTGTACTCTCCGTCGGGGGTCTTTTCCGACCGGACCGGATCGCACCAGCAGAAGTTGTCCAGCCCCGCCAGGCGGTTTAGCGGAGCGCCGACGGCGATCGCGTTCCGGACGGCCTCGTCGATGGCGCAGGCTGCCATGTGGTAGGCGTCGATGTCGCTGTAGCGGGGGCAGATCCCGTTCGCGACGACGATGCCTTCAAAGGTGTCGAGGAGCGGCCGGATGACGGCGGCATCGCTCGGTCCGTCGTTGACGACGCCGGTCACGGGCTTCACGACGCTCCCCCCTTGGACCTCGTGGTCGTACTGGCGGACGACGGACTCCTTGCTGCAGATGTTGAGCCTGGAAAGCATCTCCTTCATCGCCCCTCCCAGATCGTCCGGTTCGGAAAAGTCGGGCTCCGCGTGGCGCGGGGGCGTCCATGCCGCCCGAAGGGACATCTGCGGGAGGCCGTCGTGGAGGAAGGACATCTCGATCAGGACCACGGTCTCTTCCCCGTAGCGGATGTGGAACCAGCCCGAATCGGTGTAATGGCCCAGGACCGTCGCCTCCACGTCCATCTTCCGGGCGAGGGAGAGAAACCTGTCGATCTTCTCAGGGGTGACGGCAAGCGTCATCCGTTCCTGGGACTCGGAGATGAGGATCTCCCAGGGGTTCAGCCCCGGGTACTTGAGGGGCGACTTCTTAAGATCGATCTCGCATCCGCCGGAGAGCCTGGCCGTCTCGCCCACGGAGGACGAAAGGCCGCCCGCGCCGTTGTCGGTGATCGTGCGGTAGAGGCCCCGGTCGCGGGCGACGAGAAGGAAATCGGTCATCTTCTTCTGGGTAATCGGGTCGCCGATCTGGACCGCCGTGACGGGCGATCCTTCATGGAGCTCCTCGGAGGAGAAGGTCGCCCCGTGGATCCCGTCCTTCCCGATCCGGCCGCCGGTCATAACGACCAGGTCGCCGGGGAGGATCTCCTTCGTGTGGGTCGGCGCCCCATTGAGCCGAGCGGGCATAATCCCCCCCGTGCCGCAGTAGACCAGGGGCTTGCCGAGATACCGCTCATCGAAGACGAGGCAGCCGTTGACTGTAGGGATTCCGCTCTTGTTTCCGCCGTGCTCCACCCCCTCCCGGACCCCCTCGTAGATCCGCCGCGGGTGGAGGATCCGTTTCGGCAGGGGTTTGGCATAGTCGGGCGGCGCAAAACAGAAGACGTCCGTATTGAAGATGAGCTTCGCCCCCTTCCCGCAGCCGAAGGGGTCGCGGTTGACGCCGACGATGCCGGTGAGCGCCCCGCCGTAGGGGTCCAGCGCGGAGGGGGAGTTGTGGGTCTCCACCTTGAAAACGAGGTTCCAGTCGTCGTTGAAGCGGATGATCCCGGCGTTGTCGGAAAAAACGGAGAGGCACCAGTCGCCCGCCCCCATGCGCTCCCGGATCTCCCGGGTCGACCGTTTGATGCAGGTGTCGAAGAGAGAGTCGATCTCCCGGATGTGTCCTTCGCCGTCGTCATAGGCGATCCGGGCGTTGAATATCTTGTGCTTACAGTGTTCGGACCAGGTCTGGGCGAGGCATTCCAGCTCGGCGTCGGTTATCCGCGCGCCGAGTCCGACTTCTTTCCGCCGGGCGAGGACGGTTTCGTTCTTCAGGTAGTCCCGGAGGATCCTCATCTCCTCGATACTCAGGGCAAGGACCCGCTCCTGGCTGATCCGGATGAGGGCCTCCTCGGGGCAGTCGAGGTCGATCTCCTCCGTCCGTGGACGGTCTTCTCCCATCACGCGCGGCACGTGGGGCTTCATACCCCGCGCAGGATCCCAGGTGTGGCCGTCGATGATTTCGCAGCGCTGGATGAGTTCATTGGCCAGAAGTTCGGAGGCGATCCGCTCCGCATCCGCCCGGGTGAGTAGATCGAGGGCGCACCGGTCGCGGATTCCGCCGATCACGTATTGCCTGGATGTGTAGACCCGGACCGGTTTCCCGGTGAGGATGGCGATCGCCTCGGCAGCGGTCTTCCCCACGTTGTCCGTGACGCCGGGACGGAACCCCACCTCGATCAGCCAGTCGAAACCGCAGGCCATCCCCCGGTCGATGGCAAATTCCTGGATCACCGGATCGGAGAGGGGGCCGCGGGCGGCCTTTTCCAACTCCCCGGGTGTAAGATCGCCGTCGATGGTGTAGACTTCGACGGTCCGTACCGAATCCACATGGATCCGGAGGTGTCCGATGATCCTCTTTTTGATCTTTTCTCCAAGGGCGTCCCGGATCCCCTGTCTGAATCCGATCTCGATGCGATTGGCCATTGCCTTCTCCTGATTCTGCTCTGCCGGCGGGATGATCTGCCTCGATAATTATTCATAACAGATGCAGCCGGAAAAAACAACCAAGGCAACTGGCGAGTAGTGAAGATTTGCGTCTGGAATGATGGATCCAGAACGCTCACGCATCAGTGGAAAGCCGGCGTGCGGAACGTGCGCTTACTTTCCCTTCTGCACGCGATTGTTAGACAGCGCTGCCCCCAAGCGCAACGTACTGGAATAGATTGATTTCCAAATAAATTAGCCTTGGTTCATTCTTTGCTAATGCTGGAGCTGACCCGTTTTCGTGGACACTATATTCTTTGAGAAGGAGGTGTCCATTATGCCAAAGTCCCATCCACCGTATCCCCCAGAGTTTCGCCGTCGCATGGTCGAATTGGTGCGAGCCGGGAGGAAACCTGAAGCGTTGTCCAGAGAGTTTGAACCGACGGCGCAGTCGATCCACAACTGGGTTGCCCAGGCCGACCGTGATGAAGGAAGGCGCAGCGACGGGTTGGCGACGGAAGAACGGAAAGAGTTGGTCCGCCTACGCCGGGAGAACCGGCAACTGCGCATGGAGCGGGAGATCTTGTCAAAGGCAGCGGCCTGGTTCGCCCGGGAGACCGGTTCGATCCCCGAGAGGTCTTCGGACTCGTGAAGGTGAATCAGGATAATTATCCGGTATCCACGATGTGCCGTCTGTTGGGAGTCTCCTCCAGCGGATATCATGCGTGGAAGGATCGGCCGCCCTCGGCGCGGGCGATGGCCGATGCGGTACCGATGGAGCGGATCCGGGCAATTCACAGTCGTTCCCGCCAGACCTACGGAATGCCCCGAATCCATTTCGAATTGACCCAAGAGGGATTCCGGGTAGGTCGGAAGCGGGTGGCCCGCCTGACGCGGGCAGCCGGCTTGCAGGGCGTGAGCCGCCGCAAAGGAATCCGAACGACCATCCGCGGCACGGAGGCGCAGGTGATCCCGGACCTGGTGAAGCGGAACTTCCTTGCCACAGCACCCAACCGATTGTGGGTAGCGGACATCACCTACATCCCGACATGGGCAGGGTTCCTCTATCTGGCTGTGGTGATGGATGCCTTTTCCCGTCGGATCGTGGGGTGGGCGATGGAAACCCACCTCCGGACAGAATTGGTGCCGGATGCATTGAATATGGCGCTGTGGCAACGCCGTCCCTCCGCTGTGATTCATCATTCTGATCAAGGGTGTCAGTATACGTCGATCGCCTTCGGGAAACGGTGCACGGAAGTCGGGGTGCGACCTTCCACGGGATCTGTCGGCGATTGCTTCGACAATGCCCTGTGTGAGAGCTTCTTTGCCACACTGGAGTGCGAACTCCTCGACCGACGTCGGTTCAAGACCCAAGCTGAAGCCAGAATGGCCGTTTTTGAGTTTATCGAAGCCTGGTACAACCCTCATCGCCGCCACTCCGGGCTTGATTATTTTTCCCCTGTGGAGTACGAAAAACAATATGTGGTCAACCAATGAAATCCCAAGTCGTTAACTGTCCACCGAACTGGGGTAACTCCATGCTTTTCGCTAGTTTCTCAAACAGAAGATATGTGCATATGCGACCAGGAATTGCGAGAGCTTCATTTAAATTCTCGAGGTCAGTCTTGATACCTATGTTCGGTGCAGCGGTAAGCGTGATCCGGCGATTGGCCACATCAGCACGATATACGGCACCGGTATCCGATGATGGAAAGAACCACTTTTTGGATGGGTCAAAGACAAAATGAACAAATAGTAATTTTCCCCACTCTTCTTTCTCTATTGGATGTTTGTCGATGCCTTCTTCTAGATTAATCCATTTGGGGTTGGCTTTATCATTTGGATTATTGAGTTTTCCAAGACGAAAGCCGAAGAAACCATCGGGGGTACCTATTCTATTTTTTTCACGAGTCAGTCCTAGGAACGAAAGCTCCTCATGGTTGGGACTCACTTTTAGCCCGGTTTCCCGTCGGAGTTCGCGAATCGCCCCCAAGGCCAACGCATTTCCATTCTCAGACTCCTGTACATCGTCCCAATTGAGTGTACCGCTGCCTGTCGGACATAACTTGTTTTTTTCAACATGAACTACGCCGCTTCGCGATTGATATAACAAATACAACCCATCTGGAAGATCATCCACCCATACCATGAGATTGATCCCAACATGGTTACCCAAAAGTGAATCTTTCAGTGAAAACGATAGATCGCTATTATTAAAACATTCGCCGGGCAATCCACATTTTAATTGGTCGGCGTAGGAAAATCTACATTCTAATAGGTCGGCGCCGGAAAATGGCGACGCAGAAGCTCTTTTATCAAATGTGTAGTCGAGTGCTCCTGACCAATAGTATCCTGACTTGGCAGCAACAATTTCGTTCGGTCTTGCTAACACTAGCTTGACCACTTCACCGTCGAATAGACTTGTATTTTCTCGTCTCATTGCGATTGTGCGAAATTGCCATTGGGTAAAGGCTTCCTGACCGAACAGAAAATGAAGATGATCCCGGTAATCCGGAATCACTGATGGGCATTTAGAAAATTTTGGACATTCTTCAAATTGTAATAGGCCGACTTCTGACCGGACCAATATTGCGCCCTCGCCATACATCTGTACCGCAATAGTATTGTCTGATGGTATATTTTCTTTTGACAATATATTTTCAGGAATTCTACGAAACTTTTCATAAATTCCAGTCTCCAAACACTTGCGAATTGCCTCTTGTTCCGCTGTTACGTCATCCGCCGCACAAAGTTTGTCAGACGACTCAAGTTGAATACGACCGGTTTCTCCGCATGCAAACAACGGGATTTTCCCAATCCCTCGCACATCTTCTTCGTCTGGGAAACGACTAAAGAAATAAGTACCATCAGTGGGTTTGCCTTCTGGTCTCATCATGTTTTTCCACATATTTTTCAGTTGCTTTCGAAAGTATGAATTTCCCACATCAAAGACCGCGCCGCCAGGTTTTGCAAAATTCTCGAGGCGAGCAGAACGATTGATGGCATCGCCATGGTAGTCCCATGTACGAAATGAGTTTCCACTTGAAAAAGTGTCGTCAAATACGACTCGCGTTATGATTCCGTACGATACCCCAATACCCAACCGGGTTTGAGTAAGACGTTTCTTAGAAAAGGCTTCAACCCGGTCGGTGTTTGGCCTCCACAAACTTAGCTCGGTAGCCCATTCTATGACAGCATTGACAATTTCATCTTTCGACGACACAGACTGATTGATTGATTGAGCAAAGGTATTCAACTTATCCTCAGCTTCTGCTCGCTCCGATGCGGGACCGAGTTCAAAAATAAACATGATCCCATCGCCCAGGAATTTGTGAAATGCGGCAATTTCGAAATAGACATCTTGAATTTTGATTCGGCCAAATGTGTAGGGGAACCCTGGAACATTTTCATTGTATTTGGCCCACAAATTTAACGATGCACTTTTGTAACGTTGCTGGTCTTCATCGGGCCAACCTTCGCGCGTCTGACTGTCCCATTGTTGAGTGACGAAACAGTCTGCCCTAGTCATTTTCAATACTTCATTAACTTCTGGCCCAGTTAATGAAGTGGAAAGGGGGGTGAATCCACGTACATCAACAAACACGCTCACGGCTGATACGGCGACACTATGACTATGCACCAACATGGCGTGACTCCTTTTTGACGTCGATTATAATATAATTTGGTTTCAGGCAAATCCGTTCCTCATTTTGGTGTTCAGGCGTTCAGCATCTTTTCCACGACGTCGGCGATCTGCCTGCAGCAAGTTGCCGTCTCTTTCTGGGACGGGCCTTCGACCATGACCCGGCACATATTCTGGGTTCCCGAGTAGCGGACGAGGACCCTTCCCCGGTCTGCCAGTTTCTTCTCCACCTTGCCGATGGCCGCCACGATCTCCGGCACGGCGGCGATCTCGGGCCGCGATTTGACGTTCACGTTGATCAGGGCCTGGGGAAAGACCTTCATGATCTTGGCTAGTTCGGAAAGCGACTTCCCTTCTTTCTTCATCGCCGCCGCCACCTGCAGCGCGGTGATGATCCCGTCTCCCGTCGTGTGGTGCCGGAGGAAGATCAGGTGGCCGGAATCCTCGCCGCCGATGGAGGCCCCGCGGGCCTGCATCTCTTCAAGGACATACCGGTCGCCAACCTTGGTCATGACGGAGTCGATCTGGAGCGACTGGAGGGCGACGCTGAGTCCGATGTTGCTCATGACCGTTCGGACGACCAGATTGCCGGTGAGGAGACCCTCCTTTTTCATCACTTTCGCGCAAATGGCGAGGATCTGGTCCCCGGTGATGATCGTCCCTGTCTCGTCCACGGCGATCAGGCGGTCGCCGTCGCCGTCGAAAGCGAAGCCGATATCGGCCTTGATTTTCCGGACCTCCTCCGCCAGGACCTCCGGATGCTGGGAACCGCAGTGGAGGTTGATGTTCTTGCCGTTGGGGTCGTCGAAGAGGGTAGTCACCTCGGCGCCCAGTTCCAGGAAAGTCTCCGGCGCGACCCGGTAGGTGGCGCCGTGGGAGCAGTCTATGACGATGCTTGTCCCCTCGAGGGAATATTCCTTGGGGAAGGCGTGTTTCAGAAAGACAATGTAGCGGCCCCGGGCGTCCTCCATGCGATAGGCCTTTCCCAGTTCAACGGGTGACGGGCGAAGTCTGTGCAGACTGTTGGCGAAGATGAGCTCTTCGATGGCCGCTTCCGTCTCATCGGGGAGCTTGAAACCTTCGCTCCCGAAGATCTTGATCCCGTTGTCCTGGAAGGGGTTGTGAGAGGCGGAGATGACGATGCCCGCATCAGCCCGCATGCTGTTCGTCAGAAAGGCGATGCCCGGCGTCGGAATCACGCCGACCATGATCGCGTTGACTCCCATGGAGCAGATCCCGGAGACGAGGGCGTTTTCCAGCATGTATCCCGAGAGGCGGGTGTCCTTGCCAATGATGATCTTGGGGACATGCCCCTTTTTCTTGAAGAGATGAGCGGTGGCGCAGCCGATGCGCATGGCCATTTCCGCCGTCATGGGATGTTCGTTCGCCACCCCTCGAACCCCGTCTGTCCCAAACAGTTTCTCCATAAATTTCCTACCGCCTCATGTTCCGATGCTGAGCTGCAACAGCCTGCTTCGCCCGTACTGCGCGGCTTGCCGAGTAAATTTCACCTTGCTATCCCGGGAGGCTTATGTTAAATTTCCCAGAGTCGGAAGCTTATATAATACGTGTAGTTAATTTGCAACGGAAAAGCTTTTCGCGTCGTTTACGGGTGAACCGGTGGATCATTCCCCCTGACTGCCCGGGTGTGTTTCGTTTCCGCTTGAGTGACCTGATGGCTCCGGATGTCTGATCCAGCGGGGAGCGGGTGTGCAGGGTTGGAAAATGTAAGAAGAGGAGGAATATTATGGATAAGAAAGTGACCGTCGTCGGTGCGGGGAATGTCGGTGCGACCGCGGCGCAGCGTCTGTGCGAAAAGGCCCTTTGCGACGTGGTGCTGGTGGATATCATCGAAGGCGTGCCTCAGGGCAAGGCCCTCGACCTGACAGAGGCGGCGCCGGTCGAGAAGCACGACGCCCACCTCATCGGCACAAACAGTTATGAGCCGACCAAGGATTCGGACATCGTCATCATCACCGCCGGGATTCCCCGGAAACCCGGAATGAGCCGGGATGACCTGCTGGCGACCAACAAGGGTATCGTGACCAAGGTCACCGAGCAGGTGGTGAAGCACTCCCCCAACGCCACCCTGATCGTCGTGAGCAATCCTCTGGACGCGATGTGCCATGTGGCCTATGACATCAGCGGTTTCCCCAAGAACCGCGTGATCGGCATGGCCGGCGTCTTGGATTCGGCCCGCTTCCGTGCCTTCATATCGATGGAACTCAGCGTCTCCGTCGAGAATATCCACGCCTTCGTCCTCGGCGGACACGGCGACACGATGGTGCCGCTCCCCCGCTACTCGACGGTGGCCGGCATCCCGATCACGGAACTGATTCCGAAGGACCGCCTGGAGGCGCTCGTGACCAGGACCAGGAACGGCGGGGCGGAGATCGTAAGCCTCCTGAAGACGGGAAGCGCCTTCTATGCCCCGGCCTCCGCCGCGGTGGAGATGGCGGAGTCGATCCTGAAGGACCGCAAGAAGATCCTTGCCTGCGCTGCGTATCTGGAAGGCGAATACGGGATCAACGGCCTGTTCATCGGCGTTCCGGTGAAGCTGGGCAAGGGCGGTATCGAGGAGATCATCCAGATCAAGCTGACCGCCCAAGAGGATGCCGCCCTGAAGAAATCGGCGGCGGCGGTGCAGGACCTCGTCGATGCGATGAAAAAGATGGCGTAAGGATTTTTTTGAGAATGCATTCTAAAAAGGCCTTCCCGAAAGGAGAGGCCATTTTTAGTCTCACGGTGCTGTTTTCCAGCCCTGATGGGTCCCGAAGCGGGTGACGAGGGCGCCCCCCAGCCCGACCACGATGGCGACGGCCTTGACCATCCAGCCGATGTAAGGGAGCCAGCCGATGAACCAGAGGATGATCAGCCCCCAGAAGGTTTCGCGGAGCATACCCGGGTTCGGGCGTTTTAGGAGATGGAGGATCTTCATGCCGATAAGCTGGCCGACGGCGATGAAACCGAGGAGGACCGAACAGACGACGACGATCATCTCCAACGGGATGAGCGCGATTCCCACAACCGAGATGGTCAGAAGGAGCGCCAGGGGAGCGATCAGGACGAGTCCCAGAATGCCGCAGAGAACAACTTTGAGTGTATTTTCGCTGATCGCTTCCGAGACGATGCGGACCGGCTTCGGCAGGAGGGCGACGATCAACATCGCCAGCACCAGGATCACGAGGAAGATGGAGAGCGAGATCATGGCGAAGATCCAGGACCACCCCTCCCATTCGCTGCTCACGGCCGCGGTGAAGGTTTCAATCAGGTTGGAGGAGTTGATCTCCGTTAGGCTGCCGCCGACCTCCGCATCCCTCGCGATCACGATGACGCCGCCGAGGGAGACGACATTGCCTCCCACGACCGCCGTCTTCGTCAAAACTACCGGTCCGCCGATCGCGACGACGTTCTTCTCCACAGCGCCGCTGACCGTGATCTGGCCGCCGATGGTGACCACACTGCGGACCTTCTGACCGGCCTCGATATTCACGTCTGTGCCGATCTTGATGATGTTCTTTCCTCCCGTTGCGGAGGCCGCCGCCGGTCCGAGCAGCAGTCCCAGCATGAGCAGAAGGATGACGCTCAGCTTTATTCCCCTCATATCTCCTCCTCAACTACCCGCGGGATGGATCCGTTTGCCGTCCCGGCCATTTGCCGCCGACCGCCCGGCATCAGGTCATTTCCCGCCGCTGGCGGAAGTATTCGATCACCCCGGGCAGGACGGAAAGGATGATGATGGCGCTGATGACCAGGGTGAAATTATTCTTGATCACGGGGAGATTCCCGAAGAAATAACCCCCGAAGATGAAGAGGCCGATCCATGAGATGCCGCCGATGACGTTGTAGGAAATGAACCGCGGATAGGTCATCTCGCCGATGCCGGCTACGAAGGGAGCAAAGGTGCGGATGATCGGGATGAAACGCGCGACGACGATCGTTTTGCCGCCGTGCTTTTCATAGAACCGGTGAGTCCGTTCCAGGTACTCCCTCTTGAGGAAGCGGTATTTTCCGTCATGAAAGACCCGGGGGCCGATGTAATGGCCTACCGAGTAATTCACCGTATCCCCGGCGACGGCCGCAATCGAAAGCGTGATAAAGAGCCATTCCACCTCGAGAGGGCCCTTGAGATAGGGATTGGCGGCAAAGGCGCCGAGGCCGAAGAGGAGCGAATCCCCCGGGAGGATCGGGGTCACGACCAACCCCGTTTCACAGAAGATGATGAGAAAGATCACGACATAGGTCCAGACTCCGAAATATTGAAGCATGTCCCCCAGATACCTGTCAAGGTGCAGGAAGAGGTCGATACCGTTTATGAGCAGATCCGCCATAGGCTGTTTTTTCATTCTCCAGTGTGAGTTTGCCGCCCCCCGCAGGGTTATGAAAAGACCTGCCTGAAGACGCGTCATAGTATAGGGAAGGGCGGACCGCCTGTCAATGACAAACTGACAAACTGGGTGAAATAGCGGGATTTTTGCTCCCGGACACGCGTCGTTGTTCAGGGGGAAACATGATCCGGGGAGGCTCAGGCCCCGGCGAGCCAGGTCAGGTCGTCCCAGACATAGGGAAGCGCCACGATGGCGCCCGGCTCGGTGATCTCCCCAGCCTTTCCCAGGGCTTCCTTCAGGATGGCCGTCTGGTTCTGGCGGTCGAAGGGCTTGCCCGACGTATGCCCGAGCGGGTAGTTCACGAAGAATGTCCGCGGCGGCTTCACGAGCGCGGTCAGGTCATAGGCGGAGGAGAGGGAAACGGTCGGGATCCCCGCCTCTTCAACGGCCCTGGCGATCAATCCCACGGATTGATGGCAGAGCGGTCAGGCCGGCACCAGAAAGGCCAGATCGACGCCGAGCGCCTTCAGACGGGCTATGAGGCCGGGGATCATCTCGTTGAGGAGCTGGGTCTTGCGGAAAATGCGGCCCATGAACGTGAAGTGGACCTCCGGAAGACTTCCGATGAATCCATCCGCCGCGAGCTCCCGCATCCTTTCGATAGGGAAGACGCAGTTGACGTCCTTTTCGGCGTCACTGTGGTCGTAGTGGTCGTGGCTGATCCGGAGATCGCCCGCGTCCGTGTCCGCGGGAATCTCCCGGAAGGTGAGATCGTTCTTGTCCGGCTTGAAAGGGGGCTGATCTTTCCGATAAACGCCGCCGGAGCTGATCAGCGCCACCCTGCTCTGCGACAGGGGCTTGGCGATGGGGGTCCAGGGAGCGGAGACGTTCTCCGTCCACTGGTAAGGGGGCTGATCCGGAAACATCGCCCGCGTGACGTCGACATACTTCACGTATTTCATGGTTCCCCTCCTTAACAAGGTTTCAAGACTTGAATCAATCATACCGGTTTTACTGCCATTTGAATATCACAATTGCCGGGATAATTCCCCATCAAATTTTCTCTGAACAGCCCTTGATGTCATGGCGTCGATAAGACCCTAATATCTCACCATCTGCTCGCTCTGGGCGGGGATGTGGGAGCACGGGCTGGCCAGCCATTCCAGGACGGGGAAGCTCTTGCTTGTCCTGCCGTGGGGTCCATTATCGATGGTTTGCAAGCAGAGTTGTAAGGTAATCCGAAATCTCAAAATATGCACTTAGCTCAGCTTCCTAAATCTGTCTTTTACCGCCCCGCAGATGGGGCAAGTCCAACTATCAGGTAATACTTCAAATGGTGTATTAGGTCTTATTCCCTGCGAAGGGTCTCCATCCTTAGGAATGTATATGTAAGAGCAGCGGGTGCATCTATACTCACAAGCTATATCTTCTGTCATCTCGCACCTCCGTTATATTTTATAAAACAATACTTTCAAATGGTTAAAGCATAGGGGGGCCATTTTTGCTTGTCAAGGGATATTTTGCGTCGAAAAGCAGGGGCTGGCGATGCGATTGGAAAAGGGGGGTGGAGCGGCGGCCGCCCTTTTTAGAAATCAACTCACCTTTTGGTCGAGTCACCCGTCAAGAAGGCAATTTTGAGTACAATTCAGGCAGTCCTCTCCTACATGCCTCTTTTCTATGAAGCGTTATGCATGAATAGAGGCATCCCAAGAGTAATTAAGGGCTCGATAGGGGTGATCATTGCCACAGGAAAGGATCAACTTACACTGACTCCTGCTGATCACTGCTTTCATGGAGTCAAAGAAAGCCGCCCAACTATCCCCCTACGGCAAGATCGCAGCGCCTGCTTCTCGACGGTCCGAGCGGGATGTTCGGGTCGTTGTCTGATACAGCTTCGCCAGGGTTGCCCGAGTCATCCCTTATTCATTACCTGCTTCGTCCGAAGACACGCCTGACAAGCGGATACCGGATGTCGATTGCGCTTTCGGGACAGAGCTCCTGGCAGCAATAGCACCGAATGCAGGTTTTATAATTGTGCGTGGGCGGTCTCTGTTGATCGCCCGCAACCCAGTCGACCGATTTGGGCTCGGTGGGGCAAATCGTCACGCACATGCCGCACGCCACACACTTTTCCGCGTCGATGGCGGGACGGGGGACAAAGCGGTTACTCAAGAAGCGCATGACGCCCCTGTTCCGGTAGGGCGCGAGAGGGGAGCGCTTAATATCGAAGTCCGGAAGACGGAAGCTGTCGAGATCGTCGCCCACCAATTCGATCTCTTTTTCCAGATAAGTTCCGGAACCGCTTTTGTGGCCCATCGTTATCGTGGGTACATGCTCGGGGTCCACATCGATGATCCTGCACACGGTCGCGTCCAGGGCAATCGGGTCACTTGAAAAAAGGAGAAGATTCATTTTACGGGGGGTGCCGCCGCGCGGCCCGTTGCCTTCCATCGCCCATATCCCGTCCACCACGTAGAGCGCAGGATTTACGAAATTGTTCAGGTCGACAAGCATCTGCGCGAACTGCACGGCGTTGGGGAGCTTGACGTGGTACTCGCTTTTGCGCACGCCGGGTATGCACCCGAACTGATTCTTCACGCACCCGGTGAACTTCTCGAAGGCATGCGTCTTCAGCTTCGGGAGACTCACGATGACATCATTGACCAAAACAGCTTTTGCCATGATGAATTTTTTATTCTGTACACCCTTCTCAAAAAATACGTCCACGGGGGTCTTGAAATCCGCCTCAGGAATGCCGAGATCTTCTGCCACGGCGCGTATGCCGCATTTCCTTGCGGCAGAGGATGTGCTTCCGATGGCCGGGGAATCGCCGTAGCTCACCACCGCACCGGTTTCCTTAATGATTTCCGCAACTGCCATGAACACGGATGGGTGAGTGGTCACGCACTTTTTTGGCGTCTCGCCGATGAGCAGGTTGGGCTTCAGGAGGAGGCGCTGCCCCTGCTTCACGAATTTTCCCGCACCGCCGATGAGATCGAGGCCGCGCACAACCGCACTTCTGACATCTTCATATTCATAGCTTTCGCACCGGATAAGCGCCACTTTCGGCATCACCGTTCTCCTCGACCCTTACCGCACAGTATCCTTAAGCGCGTCTGCCTTCGATAATGCCATTTCCTTCCCATGAGCCTGTCCATCGATGCGGGGCCGTAACAGGCGCCTGTCTCGTAGTCGATCCAGCAACCATAACAGGCGTTGTTGGCCGAGGTCGTTGGGGCGCATTAGGGCTTGACGCCCCTACCTTATTGAGAAACTTATTGACACACAATAGCGATTCTTTATATGCTCCCCTCACTGAAAAATCAATTTTTCTCAGCACAACATTCCCATCGCTACGGGTAAAGAGAGATGTGGCGTAACGCTGTCAAAATTCTTCTGTGCTGTTCCATGTTCATCTTCACGACATCTGCTGCCGTATCAGGCGCGGAGTCGTCCGAAATGATTGAAGGAGGCTCAAGGTTAAGCGCGCTCATGCATAAAGCTGCTGCCTACGAAGCCTCTGCCGAAAGTGACGAAGAGTTCTGGCAGGCAGCGGCCATATATTGCGAAGCTTCCAAATTGGGAGGCACGGAGGCGCAATACAGGCTCGGAATGCTGTACGCTTTCGGGAAAGGCGTGCCTGAAAACAGGACATTTGCCGCATCGCTTTTCTCAATGGCCAGCCAACAGGGACATAGTCAAGCTTTCGACATGCTGGATACGGTTAACTTCAAATCCCAGGAACTGCCTGCATGCGTAACATCTGACACATTGCCTGAAAAGCAGCCACCTCCTGTATTCGGCCCTGCCGAACATACCATTCAAATTGATCGTTATCTTGAATCCCTGCCCAGCAGTAAATCATGGATTATAGATTTGACGAATAAAATATCGGACTGGTATGGCATTGATCCCAAATTTGTCCTTTCCATTATAACTGTGGAGTCCGCTTTTGAAACAAAAGCACAGTCGCCCAAAAGCGCCATGGGGTTGATGCAGCTCATTCCTACCACCGCCGAGCGCTTCAACGTAAAGAATGCTTTCGATGCTTCTCAGAACATCAAGGGGGGCATTAGATACCTAAGATGGTTATTGTCCTATTATCGCGGGAACGTTGAACTCGCGGCAGCGGCATACAATGCCGGAGAAAAAGCAGTTGATCGTTACTTCGGCATACCCCCGTATCCGGAAACGCGTGAATACGTTAAGCGCCTGAAAAAACTGTACCAAAGAAGCACGCATTCCTATGACGAAACCATAACCGAGCCATCACCGATCGTGATGAAAAAAGCCAACTCGCGAAAATAGGACTTGTGCTACCGTTTCTCAAGCATCACTCCCTTAATAGAAACGGGTTATTTGCCAGTCAGCCCATATTTTCCTCCAGTATGGTTGTTTCGGAGGAACCCCATTCAGCTGCCTTTAATATGTATCTCATAACTATAAGAATTCTCCTTTGAAATCCACTATATTTGTCCGATTTTTCAACCTGCCGCTTTTAGGAATGAGCCGTTAATCTCTAAATGAGACTTATTAACGGTCTCATAATTGAAAAGACATTTTGATATCGAGACCGGTACTCGTAGCTTGCTCCATGGATTCCCCGGTCAAGCCCGTGAATGACAAATAGTGGAGGTAATTGCAAAAGTCTAAATTAAATGATGGTTGCAAATCTCTTTCTGTAATTATTTTTCTGGCCGGCCTGATGGAAGGTCTGACGGCCGCCCACGGGCGCATGGGCGCAGGCAGCGTGCCCGCCGTGATTCATGCAGCCGCCGTCGCCTATGGATTTGTTTTCTTACATCCCTTCGAGGACGGCAATGGCCGAATTCACCGCTTCCTGATCCACAACATCCTTGCCCGAAGCGGTTTTACGCCCGAAGGGGTCATGTTTCCCCTATCGGCATCCATGCTTAAGGACCCTGCCGGCTATAACGCCTCTCTGGAAGCGTTCTCCCGGCATCTCATGGCCTTGGTGGAATACTCGCTTGACGAAGAAGGCCGCATGACCGTTCATAACGATACGGCCGGGTGGTACCGCTATATCGATATGACACCCCAGGCGGAAGCGCTCTTTGGCTTCATCGATCGGACCATCGATGCGGAACTGGCCCGCGAATTGGCGTTCCTGGCCCATTACGACAAGGCAAAGAGGACCGTCCAGGCGATCGTAGACATGCCCCACCGGAAAACCGACCTATTTATCCGCTTCTGTCTGCAGAACAATGGCCGACTCTCCGCGCAAAAACGCCTGGACCACTTCGATTTTCTGTCGGATGAAGAAATCGCCGGCATGGAACAGGCCGTGCAGACCGCCTACGCGACCTGAAATCTCTTCAGGCCTGCGCCGCTCTGACACGGACACGGGGTTCCACAGCGGGCCAGATGGTGCGCCGGGCCATGCGCATGTCGTAGTCCACCTGAAGATTCAGCCATATCTCGGGCGATACCGCGAAATATTTACCGAGACGCAGGGCCGTGTCTGCGGTAATAGTTCGCTTTCCTCTGATAATTTCGGTAATTCGCCCCGGCGGTACGTCAATGTCTCGTGCGAGCTGATTGGCGCTCAGACCAAGGGGTTTCATGAACCCTTCACAAAGAATCTCACCGGGCGGTATCGGGTCGAGTAATTCTTTCTCTTTCGTCATGTTCTTCACCTTTAATGGTAATCCGCAATTTCGACATCGCTCACATCGCCATTTTCCCAGCTGAAGCAAATTCGCCACTGATCATTGATGCGAATGCTGTATTGCCCCTGCCGGTCGCCTTTCAGCGCTTCAAGCTGATTGCCGGGCGGTTGCCGGAGATCCTGAAGGGTTCTGGCGCGATGCAGATAGAGCAGTTTGCACCGCGCCTGCCGTTCAAAGGCCTGAAAGCGGACAACACGGCGATCATCAAAAAGCGTGGCGGTGTCCCGACATCGGAACGATTTGATCATGAGCGAATAGTAATACGCCTCGCGTAATATGTAAAGCGTTATTTCAAACGGTTAGCAATACTTGGAGCTTGCCAAGATTACCAGTTGAAATGCAGGCAAGTCTGCGGCTGACAACCCTTTCGGCCATTTTGAGGTCGTCGGCTGCCTGAGATATCTCTTGTTTGGTCTGCGGTGAATAGCGGCCTTATTCGACGCAACCAATGCGGAGATTGTTCTTGCTTACTTCAAACTCTGACCGAGGATGTTCTCAAATCCAGCGAAATCGAAGGTGAAAAGCTGGATAAAGACCAGGTGCGGTCTT
>MICJ01000048.1:0-248 GCA_001830835.1 Syntrophobacterales bacterium GWC2_56_13
AGGCCGGAAAAGAGGGGTGCCTCAGGGAGATAGTCGTCATCGCCGCAGCCCTCAGCATCCAGGACCCGCGGGAGAGACCGGCAGAGAAAGAGGCGCAGGCAGACCAGATGCATGCGGCATTCAAAGATCCCGCTTCCGATTTTTCCTCTCTCCTCGCTCTCTGGCGGCGCTGTCTGGATCGCGCCAAGTCTCCGCAGATGCAGAACCGCCTGCGCCGCTTCTGCCGGGAGCACTTTCTCTCCTATCGG
>MICJ01000048.1:257-692 GCA_001830835.1 Syntrophobacterales bacterium GWC2_56_13
GAGTGGAGGGATATCCATGACCAGATCCTGACCCTCCTTGCCGAGCAGAAGTTCCTCCCGAAAGGGGAAGCGACGCCCCGCAAGGAAGGGGGCGAGCTTTACGGCGCCCTGCACCGTTCCATCCTGAGCGGCTACCTCGGCCATATCGCCGTGAAGAAGGAAAAGAACCTCTACACCGCGACCCAGGGGCGGCAGGCGATGATATTCCCCGGCTCCGGTCTCTTCAACCGGGGCGGAAACTGGATCGTCGCCGCGGAGATGGTCGAAACCTCCCGCCTCTTCGCCAGAACTGTGGCGAATATCGAAACCTGCTGGTTGGAGGAGCTCGGCGGCAGTCTCTGCCGCCGCACCTACTCCGCCCCGCACTGGGAAAAGGATCGGGGCGAGGTAGTCGCTGCCGAACAGGTGACCCTCTTCGGCCTCGTCATTGTGGCG
>MICJ01000048.1:705-33025 GCA_001830835.1 Syntrophobacterales bacterium GWC2_56_13
CTTTCGGCCGGATCGATCCGGAAACGGCATCCCGGATCTTCATTCGCAGCGCTCTCGTCGAGGGGAATGTAAAAAAACCACTCCCCTTCCTCCTCCGCAACCAGGCGCTGATCGAAAAGATCGCCGCCCTGGAGGAGAAGATCCGCCGCCGCGACATCCTCGTCGATGAGGAGGCGAGGGCGCGCTTCTACGAAAAGCGCCTCTCCGGCATATGCGACATCCGGACGCTGCAGCGCCTGATCCGCGACCGGGGCAACGACGCTTTTCTCCGGATGCGCGAAGAGGACCTGCTTGTTAAAACCCCGGATGCGGAAGAGATCGCCCTCTTTCCCGAAGCCGTTTCCGCCGGCGGCTGGCGGCTGGACTGCGTTTACCGCTTTTCTCCGGGAAAACCGGAGGACGGCGTTACCCTTAAGATCCCCGTCCACGCAGTCCCCTCCCTCCCTGCCTCATCTCTGGATTGGGCGGTGCCCGGCCTTCTTAAGGAAAAAGTGATCGCCCTCCTCCGGGGGCTTCCCAAGGAATACCGGAAAAGGCTCCAGCCGCTCGTCCAGACCTGCGATCTCATCCTGAGGGAGATGGAGCAGGGAGACCCTCTGCCCACCGCCCTCGGGCGCTTCATTTACAAGAAATTCGGAGTCGATATTCCCGCCGACCGCTGGCCCCTGGAGGAGCTGGAAGAGCATCTGAAGCTCCGTTTTGCCGTTGTGGACGGGAAGGACCGTGAACTGGCCGCGGGAAGGGACATCTCGATCCTGCAACAGGGTTTTGTCGATAAGGAGGAATCACAGGCCTTTGCGAAGGCCCGCCGGAGATGGGAGAAGTCCGGCCTGACCGTGTGGGACTTCGGTGATTTGCCGGAAAGTATTCCCCTTTCCGGCGGGGGCATTCACGACTGGGTTGCCTATCCGGCCCTGGAGGCGGCGGAGGGCGGCATCCGCATCCGTCTTTTCCGTACCGCCTCCGAAGCGCGCCGCGTCCACCCCTTGGGAGTGCGGTCGCTCTTCACCCTGTGCTTTCGCGAAGAACTGCGCTACCTTCGCAAGAGTCTCGCCCCTTCCGGCGATCTGAAGCTCTGGGCGGCCGCCTTCGGAGGCGCCAAGGCCCTGGAGAGCGCACTCTACGAAAAGGTTGTGCATGACCTGCTGGAGGCGGATATCCGCACCGAGGCGGCCTTCAACAGCCATGCCGAAAGAATCCGCCCGCAGCTCCTCCCCCGCGGTCAGGAGGTGGTGCAAAAGATCGGACCGCTTATCAAGATCCTTTATGATGTTTCAACCCTGCTCAGGACACTCGAAACCTCCAGTTACGGGAACGTGCCGGTCCTCGCTTTTCTCGCCGATCTCCGTGATGAGCTCTCCCGGCTCTTCCCGACCGATTTCCTCATCCGTTACGACGATGAACGTCTCAGCCATATCGGCCGGTATCTCCGCGCCCTGGCCATCAGGGCGGAAAGGGGCGCCGTCCATCTGGAAAAAGCCCTCGTCCGGGGAGAGGAGATCCATGAGTTTGTCAAGCGGCATCTGGATCTGGTTGGGAACTTGCCCCCCTTCGCCTCGGGGGAGAAGTGTCAGGCGATCGATGATCTAAGATGGATGATCGAGGAGTACAAGGTCTCCCTCTTTGCGCAGGAGCTCAAGACGGCCTTTCCTGTTTCCCGGAAGCGCCTCGATGCGAGACTAAGGGAGATCGAGAGGATGCTGTAAGTACGGTCTCCGGTGGCGTTCTCCGTTAAAAAAAACCCGATTCCTCCAAAAAGGAGACCGACATAACCCGCCTCACCCACCTTCCGGATCACCACTTACCGATATAGTCGGGGGAACACTGCACCGGACCAAAGACCTGTAAAGCACCATTTGACATCATTCCCCAGTTTCATTGAAATCTTTTCTCAGAATCATCAGGCGTTCCGGCGCAGATACCTTTGGATGTATTGTTCCGCGCGGGAGTGAGGCTGAAAGATCCCGAAATGACCCTCGCAGAGGATATCCGCTTTCAGAGCCAGCAGCTTTTCCATGGATTTTCGCCACTGGCTGATGTCGGAGGAGAACGCCGGCACGAAGGGACCGTGGATGTCCTGGCCGAAGAGGATGCGCTGATCGTCACGGTCCAGATATGCGACGATCGATCCGGGCGTATGACCGGGGGTATGGAGGCAGTGGAGGGTTTCCTCGCCGAAACGGAGGATCTCTTCCTCGCCAATCAGACGCCGGTCAACGGGCGTCGGGGGGAAATCCATACCATACCAGCTTGCCGCTGTCCTGACGGGATCGCCCATTTCAACCGCCTCCGCATCGAGATCGTGGATCAGGATTTTGCAGCCGAATCGCTCTCGGAGCTCGGGCGCCGCGCCGATATGATCGATGTGGTTGTGCGTCAGGATCAGGGTGGAGAGGTTCCGCGGATCGAGACCGGCATTCTCGATGTTCTGGAGGATGGTCTTCAGGCTCCGGCCCGCTCCGCAGTCGATCATGACAAGCTCCCCGTTAAACTGGATAACAAAAGATGTGGCGTCCTCAGCGTGAGAAATTTCCGGTCCGCTAACCAGGAAGACGCCCCTGGCGATGATCTCAGCCGATCCTATCTTCTTCATCCCTCCCCCGCCTGATTTGTGTTCAACGATCCGATCAGTTCCGTGATGTCTCCGATCCCGTGGCGGATCATATAATTGACTATGCCGTCGAGGATCTCCATCGTCGCAGCAGGGCGGATAAAATTGGCCGTTCCGATCTGGACGGCACTTGCCCCTGTGATGAGAAATTCGAGGGCGTCGGCGGCGCTCATGATGCCGCCGATCCCGACGACCGGGATCTTCACCGCGTTTGCGACCTGCCAGACCATCCGGAGGGCGATCGGCCGGATGGCCGGTCCGGAGAGGCCGCCGGTGATATTGGCGAGATGGGGCCGCCGCAGTTCGATGTCCACCGACATCCCTGTGAGCGTGTTGATCAGGGAGACGGCATCGGCGCCTGCCGCTTCCACCGCCAGGGCGACTTCGGTGATATCGGTTACGTTCGGCGTCAGCTTGACGAGCAAAGGAAGATCGGTTTCGCCCCGGACCTTTTCCGTGACCTCGGCGGCGGCATCGGGACGGGCGCCGAAGGCGAGCCCCCCTTTATTGACGTTCGGACAGGAGATATTGATCTCGATACCGTGGATCCCTTTGGCCCCGCTCAGGATCTCAGCTACCCGTTGATACTCTTCAACGGTCTCCCCGAAGATGTTGGCGATCACCGCGACGTTATACTGCCTGAGAAAGGGCAGTTTCTCCGCGATGAAGGCCCGGGCGCCGACGTTCTGGAGTCCGACGGCATTGAGCATCCCGGAGGGGGTTTCCATGATCCGCGGGGGCGGGTTCCCGGACCGCGGTTCAAGGGAAAGCCCTTTGACGATCACTGCCCCCAGGCGGTTCAGAGCGACGAAGGGGGCAAACTCCTCGCCGTACCCGAATGTGCCCGAAGCCGTCATGAGGGGGTTCTTTAACTCAAGACCGCCGATTGCGACCGCCAGGCAGGGGCTATTGTGAGATTCCTGTTTGTTTTTTGGACCCATTTTCGCTCCTCTATGGGCCGGCGGGAGAGGTAAAAACGATATCCCGCAGATCAAACACCGGACCGTCCTTGCAGACTCGCCGATAATCGGTCTTTCCTTCTCCGGTGCGGACCGCTACTGCGCATCCCAGGCAGGCGCCGAGACCGCATGCCATCCGCTCTTCGAGTGAGACCTGACATGGGATGGGCGCGTCCTGAAGCAAATTTCCCATCGCCCGGACCATCGGTTTCGGACCGCAGGCATAGATGACCGTATCCCCGGCGTCAAACCCTCCGATATCGTGTTTCAGTAATCCGGTCACGGGGCCGTGATACCCCCGGCTTCCATCATCCGTACAGATTTTGAGGTCGCAGGATCCGCACAACCGCTCCAGACCGGTCAGGAGTTCCGCGGTTCGGGCCCCCAGATAGAAGATCGTCTCGATTATCCCTTTGCCGTGCGCCGGCAGGAGTCCTTTATGGAGGAGGAAAATCAGAGGGGCTACGCCGACGCCGCCCGCGACGAGGAGGACCCTCTTTACGCCGGTCGGGACTGAAAAACCCTTCCCTAAGGGACCGAAAAAGCAGAGCTCTTCCCCCGGCATCATCCGGGAAAAGAGCGAAGTGCCCCGCCCGGCAACCCGGTACAGCAGGTCCATTACAGCGTGATCCTGTTGCCGCTGAAATCCGTAGACACTGAGGGGCCGGGCTAAAAGGGGCCCGTCGCATTCGTCGTTCCGGATCATGACGAACTGACCAGGAAACGGTGTTGCAAAGGAAAGGGGGAGACGGACGGTCATCAGGAAATGGGCGGGGGCAACCCTTCGGTTATCGATAATCTGTGCCGTCAGCAGGGATTCTTTTTCAGACATCGCCGCCACCACTCTTCACGACGGTTGCGTCCGCCGCCAAAGGGATCATCTGCAGATCCGCACACATGATCAGGGCGTCCTCGTGTGTATCCGAGTAGTATCCCGGCCGAACGCCCTTTACGGAAAAACCGAATTTTTCGTACATCCTCTGCGCCGGGAGATTGGAGCGACGGACCTCAAGGGTCACCCGGCGCGCGTCTTCCCGGCGTGATCGCCGCAGCGCCTCTTCCAGCATTCTCGTAGCGATGCCGTTTCTCCTCAGCTCAGGACGGACAGCGATGTTGTGGATGTGGATCTCGTCTTCCACGCTCCAGTAAACGAGATAAGCCGCCACCAATCTCTTTTGCAAATGATAAGACCTGCCGACAAGCATCCTGGAGATGGGACAGGTCATCTCGTTGAGAAAAATATTTTCGGACCAGGGAGTCAAGAAGGAATCCCTTTCAATGGCGACGATTTCTCGCAGATCCCCCTCTTCGTACTCCCCTATTTCAAGTTTGATCTCTTCCATGATTCAGAGGCTATCGAAGCTTGTAACGGTCTATCCGACGACTTTCTTGCTTAGAATCTCGCTGGCGAGGGAAATGTTCTTGATTCCGTAGTCCTTGATGTAGTGGGCAAACTCTTTCAGGGACATGTCTTCCCGGATGTCGGGCAGTTTCAAAAGCATGGGGAGATTCACGCCGGTGATCACTTCCACTTTCCCCTCCTTCAGAAAGGAGAGGGAGATGTTCGATGGCGTTCCGCCGAAGAGGTCGGTCAGAATCAACACGCCCTGCCCGCGATCCAGCTTCTTGATCGCGGTGCTGATCTCCTTCTGCAACTCTTCAACCCCCTTGGTCTGATCGACGGCGACATGAATAATCCCCTTCAGACTGCCCCGGATCAGCTCCGCAGCCTTGATCAATTCGCTTCCCAAATTGCCGTGGGTTGTGATCAGCACGCCTATCATGACATTTCTCCTCTGTGGTCCGATGCGTTGGGGGTAAGCTAATTGATTAGGTTTTAATTGTCAAGGTGAATCGGCCCGGCGAATTGCGGCACGGGTCCGCTTTGCCGAGGCCAGAGGGCGTCGCGCAGACCGGAGGATCGTTCGCTGCGCCTCGCGACAGCCCGGCTGAAGAGCTCCTCGTCTCCCCAGATCTCAACCCGCTTCCTGGCGCGGGTGATGGCGGTATAGATCAGCTCGCCCGTCAAGACGGGGGCGTCGCGGTCGGGCAAAAGCAACAGGACCGCTTCGAATTCCGATCCCTGACTCTTATGGACCGTCAGGGCATAGACGGTTTCGTGTTCGGGAAGACGGACCGGCGCGAAACGGCGAATGCCGCCCCCGTTGGCGCGAAAAAATGCACCCAATTCTCCGCGCCGCTCAGGATCGGGCAGGATGAGGCCGATATCGCCGTTAAAGAGCCTCAGGTCATAATCGTTTTTCGTGATCATCACCGGGCGGCCGGCGTACCAGGGGCCGTCTGCGCGGATGAGACCCGCTTCGCGGAGGATGCGTTCGCAAAGGACGTTGATTTCCCTAGCCCCGTAGGGACCCTGCCGAAGGGCGCAGAGGATCCGGAAGCGGTCGAACAGATTGAGTAATTTCATATAATCACTTGAACAATCAACATGATCAAGAGATATCCTGAAGTGATTGGTTATTATTTCCTTCAGATGAAGCGACAGTGCGTGGGGGGCGGGGACCCTCATCCATCGGCACTCCCCTCCGGTTTCCTCCTTCAGAATCTCCAGGGCGGCGTTTCCCTCTCCCCGGTTTACGCAGAGACTGAGGCGGTGGATGCCGCTCTCCTCTGCGAAACGATAATTTGTTTGCAGTTCGATCAGGCAGTCACTGAGCGCTCCTGTTTCTTCCGGCGCCGGCGATATGAGCGGCTTATCCCCGGTGAATGTAGAGATGAAATTCGCAAAATCAGACGAGAAACCGTTTAAGGGCTTCCCGCCGCCGATGTCGCTTAGAACCGCACCTGCCTCCACGGAGGCCAACTGATTTCGATCCCCGACGAGAATCAGCCGGGCCTTCTCCGGCAGCGCCAGAACGAGCTTGGCCAGGAGCGGCAGATCAACCATGGAGGCCTCGTCGACCACGACCACGTCCATGGAGAGGGTATTGCCGCTATGATGTTTAAAATAAGGCGAATTGCGAAGACTGCCCAGGAGCCGGTGGATCGTCAGCGCCCTCTCCGGCATCGCATCGCGGATCTGCCGGTCCGGACACCACTCATCTCTCGTCTTGGCTATGACCTCCTGAAGTCTCGCGGCGGCCTTCCCGGTAGGCGCAGTCAGGGCGATCCGGAGCCGCCTCCCTCTGAACTGCTCCAGAAGCAGAATGATCGCCTTGGCAACGGTGGCCGTTTTGCCCGTTCCGGGAGAGCCGCTGATGACCGTCAACTCCCGGACAACCGCCGCAAGTGCTGCAATCTTCTGCCAGTCCGGCCCCCTCTTTTCTTTTCCGCCCGCCTTGCCGGCTATGACCGGGAAAAGACGATTCAGCCCCTCCCAGAGAACTTTCGGATCGATCCCCCCCTGCCGGAGGCGCTTGTGCCACGATGATGTCGCAGCGGCCTTCCCGATGAGAAAGCGGGCTAGCTCCGCCTCATACTCCCAGTAACGGTATAGATAGAGGCGTGATTGCCCGTCGAGGATCAACGGCCGGTAATCGCCGGGTTTCCCGACCACCGGACTGGTTTCCAGCATCCGCCGCCAGGCCGGCAGTTCCGGACATTGCCGAACAGGCAGACCCGAGCCGCCCGGCAGCGGTTTCCCGGCGACATCGGACAGATTCAGACAGATGTTCCCCTCCCCCACGCTCCTGCTGACGAGCGCCGCCGCGACGAAGAGCCATGGCGCCGATGCCCCGCCCAGCCTCTCGAGAAATCGACCGAAATGGATGTCTATTGCCTCCAGGAAGTCCGGAATATGCAGATCCTTGCTGAAATCATCCGCCACGCCGGTGATCCGCTCCTCGCTTGCGTTCATCCTTTCTTACCCCGTTTCTATCATTTCGCTGCAAAGGCGCTCCACCAGTTCCCTTTCCGGACGGTTGCAGTAGACGCCGTAATCGGCGCCCCAGGCGGGCTCCATTCCCCGGAGGAAAAGATAGTAGACGCCCCCGAAATGGGAGTGATAATCATAGCCCGGTTGTCTCAAAAGCAGGTAGCGGTGGAGAGCCATCACATAGAGGTGATACTGAAGAAGATAGTGATGCTCCAACATTGCCTCCGTCAGGCGGTCGCGGTGATAATGCTCTTTTCCGTTGCCGAGGAAATTCGACTTCCAATCCGCGAGGTAAAAGCGGCCGTCATGCTCAAATACCATGTCGATGAAACCCTTCATAAACCCCCGGACCGGATCGAACTGGAGGCGTTTCAGAAATTCCCCGGATTGCACCGGGGGGTCCGATTCCCTGTGCCCATTGTGTTTTACGGAAGGATTCGCGTACCTATCGATTCCGGCCTCACGGAAAAGACCGCTCAACCTTTCCGGGGTGATCCGCTTCAGAGGAAAGTAGAACTCCAGCTCGTTGAGGCGGTTGTCGAAACCGATATCGGACAGGAAGATCGCGCCTCTGCCAGCCGCTGCGGAAATTTCCGGCGGAGGGCGATCCCCGGCGCGGTTTTCCGACAAGGCGGTATTCTTTTCCTTGGCGAGCGGGTGGCGGACAACCCGGTGAATCATCTCTCGCAGAGGGTTTTCCCACTTCTGGTCGAAGCCGTTTTCGCGAAGCTTTGCAGCGATCATGGCGGCCCACAGGGTTTCATCCTTTTCGATAAAATCGGTTTTTTCCAGGATATCGTGGAGCAGAGTACCCGAACGTCTTCCCCCCGGGAAAGAGAGGAGAGGATCCGGCTCTGTTTCCGACCCTGTTTCCGGATGGCTGGCGTCGTATCCGGCGACATCGTCCCGGTCGGGAAGGTCGACATTCCGGAACATGCCGGAGGTGAGCATGCTGAAACTGGCAATTCGCCAGGAGAGATCCACCGTGCCGGCGAATTCACGGCAGCCTAACCCGGCGATCTCCTCTCGCCGTACCGGAACCACTGCTTCTCCATCCACCGGCATCTCGCAGAGTTCAATATTGCCGTCCGCCTTCCCGGCGATGATTTCAAGATCGCTGACAATACCTGCGTCGGAGAGACTCCGGAAATGGGCATCGGTCGAAGAGGCGATCTCCTCCCCCCCTCCATCGCCATGGAAGAGATAGGCCGGCGCAGATCTCCCCATACCGTTGATTCTCCCCCAGACAAAAGTACAGCGGTTCCTGGCCCTCGTCAGGGCCACGTAGAGAAGCCGGACCTCCTCGGCCAGCTTCTCCCGGTTTGCGGGCTCTCTGTGGCTGGAAAAGTCATCCGACCCGAGATCGCACACTTGCTGACGGTCCACCGGATCATGATAGGAGATGAATTCATCTCTCTCCGAAGAATCGCCCCAGGGAAAGGGGCAGAATACAACAGGATATTCCAGGCCCTTGCTCTTATGGATCGTCACGATTCTGACCGCCCGTGAATCACTTTCAAGGCGGAGCTGGTGTTCCTCCCCTCTCGGCGTTCCAGGATCCCTGTGTTCAGAGAGCCATTTGAGCAGGGCGGCCATCCCCGGTTTCTTTACACTTGCCTCCCGGTGCAGGACCTCGGAGAGATGGAGGAGATTGGTAAGGCGGCGTTCTCCGTCGGGAAAGGCAAGCAGACGGGATCTCACCCCTTCCCGTTCTAAAAGCCGGCGGAACATCTTCAACAGCCCTCCCTTCCGCCACAACTCATGATAGGATCTGAATCCTTCCCGCCGGGATTCCCATGTCCGTTCATCCTGCTGCATCGCCTCCAGAGCCTGGAGATCGCAGCCGAGCATGTCCGTCGCCAGGGCCGCCCGGAGAAGATCTTCCCGGTCCGGCGAGATGACGGCCAGCAGAACACGCTCCATCTCGAGGGCCTCGTGTGAATCGAAGAGGTTCCCGGAACTGTGAAGTACGCAGGGTATACGCAATTCAGACAGGCGTTCCTGGCAGAGGCGGGCTTCCCGGTTCGTTCTGACCAGGATCGCGATATCCCCTTCCTGGAGAGGCCTCTCCCCGAGCAGCGCCCGCTTTTCCTTACCCAGACGGAGCAGTCTCGCGATCTCCCCGGCGACCGATCTCGCGATGAGCGGGCGGGCTATTCCCCGGGACAGAGGTTTTCCGCCCTCGGAAAAACGGCCGGCGGCAACAAACCAGCACTGGAGCGGCGGCTCGCACCGGCCGTCGATCGTCAGACTTCCAACAGATGCGGCATCTCCGGCCTTTGCCCTCCGGAAGGCGATTTCCTCAAAGACGAAGGGATTTTCCCGGTGAGAAAAGAGGGTGTTGACGGCCCTGATCAGGGCCGGATCTGAACGCCAGTTTGCATCGAGGGTGTGAACGGCGTCCACCTGGGAGGCGGCCTTCAGATAGGCGAAGATATCGGCGCCTCGGAAGCTGTATATCGCCTGCTTGGGATCGCCGATCAGAAAGAGGATACTTTCCTCCGTTCTAAACGCCGCCGCGAAGATGGCGTATTGAACAGGATCTGTATCCTGAAATTCATCGATCAGGGCCGCCCGGTATTTTTCCCGGATGACCCGCGCCAGCGCCTCGCCCCCGGGCTTCTCCAGTGCCTGACGGAGGCGGAGAAGCAGGTCGTCGAAGTACATGACGTTTTGCTGCTGCTTTCGTCCGGCCAGTTCCATCCGCGCCGTCCGGAGCAGTTCCGTCTTCAGGGAGAGGAGCCTTCTGTCGAATCCGGCCTTCAGGCGGTCGGCGGATTCCCTTATCTGCATGCAGATCTCGAAGAGAGGGTGATCGGGTGGGCGCTGACCCTTCCTCACCGATGCCGCAATCTGGTCGGCGGTGAATTTTGCGAAACCGTCGCAGAGGGGGAAAGCCGGTCTCTCCGCAGCGAGAAAAAAATCCATCTCCGCGATCAGCCCCGGAACGCGGTTTCCGTATATATTGGCCTTCAGCGCCGGCGCTTGCAGAAGTTCGGCTGCTTCTTCACGCGACGAAAACCAGAGGTTCTTGACCAGGACCAGTTTACGGTTCAGTTCATCGCTGAGAAGCCGCAGGGCGCCATCTTCGGGAGGGGCCGCCTCCGGAATGATCCGCACGTCCGGATGGAAGGCGCGGCCGGTGAGAAGCCTGAGCAGGGAATCGGGACTGTATTTCTGATCCAGGGCATAGGCCGTGAACTCCGGGATGGTTTCGCAGAAATTGATCCGCCAGAAGTCCTCGACGATTCCTCTTTTGATCTCCCGGTCGTCGGCAATCAGTTCCGTATCGAAAAGGGTTCCGCTTTCGAACGCATTTTCCTGAAGAACGCGCTGGCAGAACCCGTGGATGGTGTAAATCGCCGCCTCGTCAAAGTCGCGTATCGCCCGGGTCAACTTTTCTGCGGCCTGCAGACGCTCTTCCCGGCCGGGAAATTTACTGAGGAGGGCGCCTAAAAAAGGCTCCTGACTGGGAGCGCTTCCAGCAACCCCTGCCAAATATCTTCCAGGCCGGAAAGTCTCGCCCTGGGGGCGGTGAGCTTCACAATCGCCGGTCCGGAAGACCTGGAGGGCCTCGCGGATCCGATGGCGGATCCTGTCCTTCAGCTCTTCCGTGGCGGCGACGGTATAAGTCACAACCAGGATATCCCTGACCGGGATTCCCGCTTCGACGAGGAGGCGGACATAGAGTCCCGCTATGGTATAGGTCTTCCCTGTTCCGGCGCCGGCCTCGATCAGGTTCGTTCCGGCAAGGGGGCTGCCGGTCAGATCGAAAGGCGCCGGGGAACGCGGGTTTTCCCTGGGCAATGGTCCTCTCATTTCCCGAACCTCTTTCTGTGGCGAAGCAGCGGCTCGAAGACCTCCAAGGCCGTTTCCCGGAAATCCCGGGTGAGAGGCGCCTCCGTTCCGAAACAGAGACGGAAGTAAGGATCGTCTCCTTCCCCTGGAATCTGTTCGTTGCCCTTCCAGATCCCATCCGCCTTCCGGAGCGCCTCTTCTTCGGTTTTTTTACCCCCGATCACGGCCTCTGCATAGGCAAGGGAGGTGTCCGGGAAAAGAGGCAGAGGGGCTTTCAACCCCATTCCATAGAGGAGAAGTAGGGCGTGCAGCGCCTGCCGCGGTTCTTCCGGATCGACATAGCTCCACGCCTCATCGCGTCCTATCAGAACGGCCGAACGGGCGGAGAGTTCCGGTTCTGCGAGGTGCCAGAGGAGATGATCGATCCAGAAACGCAGATGATCTCTGGCCCGGAGGTTTGCATAACGGTAGTGAACGAGGCCGGTCTCATAGAGTTTCTCGATCCGTCCGGAAAGACGAAATCCGTCTATATCGGTATCGATCTCCAGGGGGGAACCCTGGCCTCTCAGATTCGACCCCGCAACCTCCGCAAAGACGCGGACACCCCGGCAAAGCTCTTCGAACTGGCAGGCGCCGGCGGTTCCGTGGGGAAGCTGTCCCGAGGCCATCATCACCGGCAGAAGCTTCAGCGGATCACTCCCGGCCAGGGCATGTTCGACCAGCTCCTGCCCGAGCCGGTAGCGATCCAGACTCTCGATCCGGAATAGCTCCTTCTCCTGCGGGATCTCGGCGCCTTCGGCAAGAGAGAGTCCGATCCTCCTCTGCAGGAGAAATTTCGACGGATTCCGGAAAAACACCGCAAGGTCGGAGATCGCGATCTCCCGCCAACCCGGTTGCGGAGCGGGGAGAACTCCCGCCGCAAAGCGCGGCGTCTCCCCGGAGCGGCTGATGAGACAGCGGGCTGCCCGGCAGTTCTCCACCGAATAGCTGAAAAGCTTATTGCCGCCTGCAAAATATGAGGGATCGAACGCCTGCAGGTGATGGACGGTCAGGAGATGGTCCTGAATGCTTCCCTCTGCGCACGCAAAACCCTGCTCCAGATAATCTAAGAGTTCGGAAATGAGAACGGACGGCGGCACGGTGCTGTTGTCTTCGGTGCTCTGACCGGTATAACTGATGTAGAGGGTCTTTCTGGCCGAAAGAAGCGCCTCGAGAAAGAGATAGCGGTCGTCATCCCTCCGCGAGCGGTCGCCCGGCCGGGGTTTTTTGGTCATCAGATCAAAATCGACTTCTCTTTCGCGTCGCGGATAATCGGCATTGTTCATCCCGATGAGACAGACGACCGGAAAGGGAATGCTCCGCATGGGAACCATCGCGCAGAAGGTCACGGCCCCGGTCAAATAGCCAAAGGGAAGTCCCATTTTTTCAAGGGCGCCGGACAGATACGATTTCATCACCGTGAATTCGACCGCATCGCGGAAATGCGCCTTCTCCCCGATTTTTCTGAGTTCTTCCAGGGAACGCCTGATCATGCGAAGGTCCGACTCCTCATCCGCATCGCAAGGGTCGAAAAGTTTGTCCAGGAGCCCGGAGAAAACATTGGACCATTGGCCGAGCGGCCGCGGTTCGTCAAGGAGAGGCGCCTCGGAAAGAAGCGTCTCGATAAAATCGAGGAACCGGCCCAGGATGCGGGCATCCATTCCCTCGATATCGTCATAGGGAACGATGCCCCGGAAGAGGCTCTCCCCTCTGCCGGCCATTGCAAAACCGAGGAGGAGACGATCCAGGCCGGCACGCCAAGTGTTTTCCTCAAAGGCGGGAAGCCCTATCCGCGCCCGGTCCTTGCCGTCGATTCCCCATCTGATCCCCGCCTCCCCGATCCAGTGTCTGATCCTCTCCACATCCGCCTCGTTCAGGCCGAACCTCTTCTGTACCGGTGCGGCGTCAAGGAGGGAGAGGACCTGGGTGACCCGGAAACGACTGCTTTGTAGATCCATGATCCCAAGAAATGTCCGGATGAGCGCGCTTCCCCGGGAGAGGCTGCCGTCGGCGATGCTGTAAGGGATCCCGCTCCTGTGTCCTTCCGGGGAATCTGCTCCGCCTCCGGAACCGAATACCGCCTCGATCAGAGGGGCATACGCCTCAATATCCGGCGCCATGACAAGGATGTCCTTCGGCAGAAGGCCTGGATCCTGTGCAAACATCTCCAGGAGGTGGTCATGGAGAACTTCGACTTCGCGCAGCGGGCCATGGCAGGAGTGAATGGAGAGCGTGCGATCCCGGGAGGAGACGACTGCCCTGGGCGTACCCTTTCTGCCGCGGTCGCGCAGATTCAGCACGTCGGATTGCAGCGCGGCGAGGAGCGTCTCTTCACCGGAATCCACGAAAGTTTCCCGCATCTCTGCGGCGAGGTTCGCCAGATGGGTAAAAAAATCGCGCCCCTGTTTTCCCAGCGAGGCCAGAAGTGCGTTCCCTTCCTCCAGGTAGAGATCCTCCTTGCTGACGGCATTCCAGCCTGTTTGTTCCCGGACCCTCTGCACCAACCGCTCCGTTTCCTTCCCCGAACGGATATCGCCCCAGAACTCGCGGCAGGGATTCATGAAGAAGCAATGAACCTCCGTTGCCTGCGACAGCGCATGAAAGAGGTCCAGATAAAATCCCGGGAGCGTCGAAATGCCGAAGATGGAGATCCGCTCCGGTAAAATGCCTTTCAGGGGGGGGGGTGCAGCACGGAGCTGCTGAAGGATTTTTTCGCGGTGCGCTATCAAGTGTCCCGCATCGCCTTCTTTTAGCATCATCCGCCAGAGCTCTGCCTGCCAGAGTTCGTCCTCGGCCCCGCTGTCTCCTCTTTCCCAGGCCGTGATCAGGTCTGGGCGGAAAATCAGATATCCATCAAAGACCCGGGCAATACGGGCGGCGAGCTGAAACCGCTTCAGACCGGCAGGATCGTCGGCAAGATAACGCCTGAGACTTCCGAAGACCGGGCGGGAAAGAGATTCCGGCAGAATTTTCATGATCCGCCAGGTCATGATCTCCGGCTCGTATTCATCACCGGGTGCGGCGCCCGTCAACTTCGCCAGGATCTCGTAAAGAAAGGCGCGCGGAAAGGGAAAGCGGACATTCGCACAGACCCCGAGACGGCGGGCGATCTGCATGGAGATCCAGCGTTCCATGCTCCGGTTCTGGACGATGACGATTTCGTTTTGCAGGGGGGAGGAAAGGGGGCTCCTGAGGGTCTCCGCGAGCTGCTCCGCAAGCACTTCCATCCGGTTGCTGGTGAAGATGTTTAAACAGGCCATGAAGCACCCTGCCTTTTTTCATTGACTTCCCGTGGACACGATCGCCTGCACGCGAGGGGGTGCGCGGCGGAGGGAGATATCCGGAATCGAAGCGGCGGCTGTCCTCGAAATGATCCGGGCGAAGCCTGCAAAATCCGCCGCCGGATGTCCGGACGATGGCGTATGGATCGTTTTCAGGTGCAGGTTCCGCCGTTTGAACGATTCTTGATCAGCATCGTCGACGGGTCGAGTAGCAAGGCGCCCCCGGGAGCAGCGGATTCAGCGCCCCGGAGCAACTTGATGTGGATGTCCTCCCGTTCCGGCTGCAGCTCCAGCACAAGGTCAAAAAGACCGGCAACCGGTGAAAAAGATGCCGGAAGTCCATCCTCGCCCGGCGATTCACGGCGATGGGTATGAACCGTGAACCAGATGCGCATCCCGCTCTTACCGGCCAGTTTTTTCAGGGCAACCAGATCGTTCTGCAGGGAAGCGTCGCAGTGGAGTCCGTCGATGATCATGATCTCCGTTGAGAAGATCCCCTGTTCGGTCAGGTCATTGAGCCGCTCCTCAAGCTTCGGAACGCTGAAGCTCTCGACGCGGAACGTCATGATGAACCGGTGAGGCAGAACGGATTCCCAGAGCCGGTTGATCTGAGTCGCCTCGTACCGATCAGCGAGATGGCCGAAGAGTTCATTATACCAGAGGGTCACCTTGTTTACGGGGTCGTTCAGGCTGATATGGAGGACGTTTCTGTTGCGCAGCATGCCGTTGAGGGCCAGCTGAACGAGGAGGGCGGTTTTCCCCACCCCGGCAGGGGCGAGAACAGCGCCGAATCCCCCTCCGGGGAGGATGTCCTCCGTTTCAAAACCCAGATGCTGCAACGGATTACGAAGAATCAGATCTTGTTTCAGCATATCGGTATTCCTGTCTTTTAAGTTTTATGATCCGCGCTCTTTTTCCTCAACGCGACCTCTTCTGCGATCTTCTCAACGATCGATTGCGGTACCTGCCGGTAAAGGGCAAATTCCATGGTGTACTGGGCTTTCCCCTGGGTCGCGGACCTCAATACCGTCGAAAAACCGAACATTTCCGACAGAGGGACCTGGGCTTCGATGGCAGTCATCACCCCTTCATCCTGAGCCCCGACGATCATGCCCCGTCTCTGGTTCAGGAGCCCCATCACGGCCCCCTGGAATTCAGTCGGCGTTTCCGCTACGACCTTCATGATCGGCTCATGTATCACCGGCTTGGCCTTGGCATAACCCTCGCGGAAAGCCCCGCGGGCCGCCGCCTGAAAGGCCATTTCGGAGGAATCCACCGCATGCGAAGCGCCGTCGTTGATGGCGATCCGCACTCCCGTGACGGGAAACTCCATCATGGGTCCCTTGGCCATGCACTGCCGGAAGCCCTTTTCACAGGCGGGTATGAACTGGGTGGGAATCGTCCCTCCCCTCACCTCATTGTCAAAGATGAAATCATCCTTTCCGTCCATGATGGGTTCCATGTAGCCGGCCACGCGCCCGTACTGGCCGGAACCGCCCGTCTGCTTCTTGTGGGTGTAATTGAATTCCGCCCGCTGGGTGATCGTCTCGCGGTAGGCGACCCGCGGCTTTCCGGTCTCCACCTCGACGGAGTATTCGCGTTTCATCCGCTCTACATAGATGTCCAGATGAAGCTCTCCCATGCCTTCGATGATCGTTTCCGCGGTTTCCTCATCCACATGGGTGCGGAAAGTCGGATCCTCCTTCGTGAAACGATTCAGGGCCTTGGACATGTTGATCTGCGATTTGTTGTCCTTGGGGAAGATCGCCAGCGAAATGACCGGCTCCGGGACGAACATCGAGGTCAAGCTCATGTTGAGACCGGGAGATAAGAAGGTGTCGCCGGAGGCACACTCGACACCGAAGAGGGCGCCGATATAACCGGCCGATACAGCCTCTATATCCTCCATCTGATCTGCATGCATGCGGACCAGACGCCCGATCTTCGTCTTTTTCCCGGTTCGGGAGTTGATAATCACCGATCCTTTGGTCAGCGCACCCTGGTAAACGCGGACGTAGGTCAGCTGCCCGTATGGACCGTCTTCGAGCTTGAAGGCGAGGGCCACGATCGGTTTCGCGGGATCCGGAAAAAGCACCACCGGGGTCTCTTCGTGATCAAGGTCGAGGGCGGTATTTTCGATGTCCGCCGGACAGGGGAGATAGCGGGTGACCGCATCCAGCAGCGGTTGCACGCCTTTGTTCTTGTAGGCCGATCCCATGAAAACGGGGGTCATCTTCCGCGCCAGCGTTCCCCGGCGGATGGCCTCGATGATCAGTGCGCCGGGGATCGTCTTCTCTTCCAGGATCGCCTCCGTCAGTTCATCGGAAAACATGGATGCGGCATCGATCATTTCCTCCCGCATCTTTCGGGCCTCGGCCATCAGTTCTCCGGGAATCTCGGCAACGCGGACACGCTCGCCGTTTTCTCCCTCAAAATAGAGAGCCTTCATGGCCAGCAGATCGACGACGCCCTGGAAGTCCGCTTCCAGAGAAAGTGGGATCTGCATGGCCACGGCATTGTGTCCCAGTTTCGTACGGAGCTGGCCGATCACGCGGTAGGGGGCGGCGCCGCTGCGGTCGCATTTGTTGATAAAGGCAATACATGGCACCCGGTAGCGCTTCATCTGGTGATCCACCGTGATCGATTGAGATTGAACGCCGCCCACGGAGCAGAGCACTAATACAGCGCCGTCCAGCACCCGTAGAGAGCGTTCGACCTCGATGGTGAAATCCACATGCCCCGGCGTGTCGATGATGTTGACCTCATGGTCCAACCACTGGCAGAACGTCGCCGCCGAGGCGATGGTGATGCCGCGCTCCTTTTCCAACTCCATCGAGTCCATGGTTGCGCCGACGCCGTCCTTGCCCTTCACGTCGTGAATGGCATGGATCCGCTTCGTATAAAAAAGAATCCTCTCGGTCAGAGTGGTCTTTCCCGAGTCGATATGGGCGCTGATACCGATATTCCTGACATTTTCCAACTTGTTGGCCATACTTCTTCCTTCTTGAACAAATGACCGTCCGGTCATCCCATTCCAAAAAAATAAAAAATCCCTCATTTGGAAAAGTCATGCCAGATGGGGGATCCGCTGTTGATACCGATGGCGATATGATCGTTTTTACTATGCGATTATTGACTGATTGTCAAGACTTATTTCCCGAGAAACTTCCGGATTCATTTCCTCCCGTCGAGAATCTCCCGGAGGGCCTCGGAAAGGAGGGTTACATTTTCCCGCCGGCTGGAGAAGCCCATCAACCCGACCCGCCAGATCTTCCCCTTCAGCGGCCCGAACCCCCCGGCGATATCTATGTTATAGGCCTCGCGCAGGCGTGTCCGGACAGCCGCATCATCGGCCCCATCAGGGACGCAGACCGTCGTCAGGGAAGGCAGCCGGTGTTCCCGCCTGATAAAGAGTTTCAGGCCGAGCGCTTCCATCTTTTCCCACAGATACTCTGCAATGGCCCGGTGGCGGACCCAGCGGTCCTCCAGCCCTTCTTCGAGGACGAGCCTCAGTCCTTCGCGTAATCCGTAATGGAGGGTCGTGGAAGGGGTGTGGTGGTACACCCTTTCCTTGTTCCAGTATTTTTCGAGCAGGGTCAGATCAAGGTACCAGTTGGGTACCCGGTTTTTCCGGCGATGGAGAATTTCGACGGCCTTTTCGCCGGCTGTAAACGGAGAGAGACCGGGAGGACAGCCGAGACACTTCTGCGATGCGCTGAATGCCAAGTCGATCCCCCATTCGTCGATCTTCAGAGGTGCGCCGCTGAGCGAAGTGACGCAGTCGACAAGCAAAAGGGCCCCGTGCCGATGGGCGATTTCGCCCATCCCCTCCAGCGGCTGGAGTGCACCGGTGGAGGTTTCCGCATGGATAAGGGCGAAAAGCTTGACCGGTTTATTCGCGGCGAGGGCGGCTTCCACCTCCTCTTGCGTAAAGACATCGCCCCAGGATTTTTCGATCCTTTTTACGTCGGCTCCGTAGAGTCTCGCCATTTCGCACATACGTTCGCTGAAATAGCCGTTGCAGCCGATGACGACGGTATCTCCCGGTTCTACGAAATTGCAGAAGGCGGTTTCCATGCCCGCGCTGCCCGTCCCCGAAATGGGAAACGTCAGGGTGTTTTTGGTCTGAAAAACGTCCCGGAGCAGCGCCTGTTCTTCGTCCATAAGGGAGAGCCACTCCGGATCGAGATATCCGACCAGCGCAGTGCTCATGGTGCGAAGCACCCGGGGATGAACGGCGCTGGGACCCGGTCCGAGAAGGAGACGGTACGGTACGTTGAGATCATTGATTGCGAGTGTCATAATCTATCCTCATAATAAATTGAATTAATTCAGGAAAAATGTTTCGAAGTTCTGTCGCTTAGATCGGCATGATTCTTTTAGAATATCCCCTGAAAAAGCGGGCTTCGCATACAATGTGTAAATAGAAAAGTCAAGGAAAAACAGAACGGATTTATCTCGTCTCCTCTTCGCTTGCCTTAACCGGTCCTTTCCGGTCCGCTCAAAGAAGGGGAGGAATCCTCCCCGGATTTGGCGCTTTACCGACAATTTACAAGTGCATCATCCTTGATTGCCCCCATTATCTCCGGCGCCTGCCCGGCGCTGCCTAGGACTTTCAGATTCTTGCTGCGGTAGAGAAAAAATAGGGCCTCCCTGGCGGGCCCCAGATATTTCCGGGGGTCAAACTCCTCCGGCTTCAGGGCGAAAATCTCTCGGATCTTCGCCGTCATGATGAGCCTCCCGTCTGAGTCGATGTTGATCTTGCAGACGGCCGATCGGGCCGCTTCCCGGAGCTGTTCCTCGGGAATGCCGGCGGAATCCTTCAGGCGCCCGCCGTAGCGATTGATGGTATCCACGGCCTCCCGGGGGATGGAGGAAGATCCGTGCAGAACGATGGGAAAGCCGGGAATCCGGCGCTCAATTTCATGGAGGATGTCCAGACGGAGGGCAGGCGTCTGCCCTGCCTTGAATTTGTAAGCGCCGTGAGAGGTCCCGATGGAAATGGCCAGCGAATCGACGCCTGTCCGCGAGACGAAATCCTCCACCTCTTCCGGACGAGTATAGGTATGGGCGGCAGCCGAGACCTCGTCCTCAACGCCTGCCAGTATGCCCAGTTCCCCTTCCACGGTCACATCATGCAGATGGGCGAAATCGGCCACCTTTCTGGTCAGTGTCGCATTTTCTTCGTAGGGAAGGTGGGAGCCATCGATCATCACGGAGGAAAAGCCGGACTCTATGCAGGAGACGCAGAGATCGTATGAATCCCCATGATCCAGATGGAGGGCGATCGGGATCTCCCCTGCCCCTTTCTCTGCGGCTTCCCGTTTCATCATCTCGACGGCTCCGCGCCCCATGTGAAGCAAGAGTGTTCGGTCGGCATAGTCCCTCGCCCCCTTGGAAACCTGGATGATGACGGGCGACTGCGTCTCCAGGCAGGCGAGGATGATGGCCTGAAGCTGTTCCATGTTGTTGAAATTGTAGGCCGGAACGGCAAATCCACCCCTGATGGCCCCGGCGAACATCATCCTCGTATTGACCAGCCCCAGCGAGGTATAATGAACATTCATGGCCTTCCTCCCTTTTTCAGACAAACCGATTGTTCGTATACCATCGCAGATTCCCCGCAGAATCTGCATGCATTTTCACGTAATATTCTTATCATATGCCCCCGCCTGCGGCAACCCTTTTCCCGCTGTCCGGGAGCGCAACCCGCACGCCCCGCCCGGCAGGTGCGGCGGAAGGGCGCTATAAAGCAATCACCTCCTTGCCGGAAGACCGGAGCCCCGTAGTCGGGAGCTTCACTGCCGATGAGATCGCTCTTGACAAAAGAGAGATTTGTTCATAGTGAACAAAAGACGATCCTTGCCTTGAGCAAACGTACTTTTTAGGAAATCATTGCAGGAACAAAAGGAGAGAAAAACCATGACAGATACCGTGAAGATGTATACGCTCAGCACGTGCAGCCACTGCAAAGCGGCGAAGAAATTCATAGAAGAGTGCGCGGTGGTCTATGAATTCACCGACGTTGACCTTCTTGCCGCCCAAGAGAGACAATCCGTGCTGGATGAAATCAGGAAATACAATCCGGCCTGCAGCTTCCCCACCATCCTTATCGGGGATACGGTTATCATCGGGTTCAACGAAAGTGCGATCCGGGAGGCGCTCGGCCTGTGAGCGCGGTGGAGAAGCTCTACGACATGCTCCGGAAGGCGCAGGCGCCAAAGGGGTATCATTTCAACCGCGACCGGGAGAGGGTCTTTGACCTTCTCGCCGCACTGCTGCTCAACCGTGAACGGTACGGTTACATGTGCTGTCCCTGCCGACTCGCATCCGGCGATCGCGATTGGGATCGGGACATCATCTGTCCGTGCGCCTACCGGGAAGCGGACGTCCTCCAGTACGGAAGCTGTTACTGCAATCTCTATGTGACTCCCGCCTGGAACGAGGGGAAAATCCCGGTCGTATACGTTCCCGAAAGAAGGCCGCCGGAAAAGATGCGAACTTAGAACTTACGGATGCGGCGGAAGAAGAGCCGGGTATGGATTTGAACTGGGATTTTCCCTATCCCTCGCAGCGGATGCCTGTTTTCGCCAGGAATGTGGTGGCCGCCTCGCAGCCCCTGGCCTCGCAGGCGGGTGTGCAGATGCTCGCCCGCAGCGGGAATGCCGTCGATGCGGTCCTGGCTGCGGCGATCACGCTGACCGTAGTGGAGCCGACCAGTAACGGGATCGGCAGCGACGCCTTCGCCATCGTCTGGGACGGCAAGGAACTGCACGGTCTGAACGGCTCCGGCCGTTCCCCTCTGGCCTGGTCCGCCGAGCGCTTCGCCGGACTCGGCCGCATGCCGCAGTTCGGATGGGATGCGGTGACCGTTCCCGGCGCGGTGGATGCATGGTCCGCCCTCTCCCGCCGGTTCGGGAAGCTCCCCTTCGCCGATCTTTTTGAGCCCGCCATCCGATACGCAGCGGACGGTTTTATCGTCTCCCCGATCACGGCAAACCAATGGTCCATGACCCCGGATCGTTACCGCGATTTTCCCGCTTTTGCCAAAACCTTCCTCCCCGGCGGCCGCGCTCCGCTGCCGGGAGAGCATTTCCGGCCCGCCGGTCTCGCCGGCGCCCTCAAGGCGATCGCCGAAACCGGCGGGGAGTCGCTTTATCGGGGGGAGCTGGCAGAGAAGATCGTATTGTTCGCCCGGCAGACCGGCGGCGCCCTCGCCGCGGAGGATCTGGCGGAGCACCATTCCGAATGGGTGCGGACCCTCTCTCAGGCTTGGCGCGGCGTCACCCTCCATGAGCTTCCTCCAAACGGGCAGGGTTTGGTTGTTCTCATTGCCCTGGGGATCCTTAAGCACCTTGATATCGCGCATCATCGCCGATTCCCGTTATCCCCCCGGACGGCGGCACCGTCTATCTGACGGCCGCCGATGACAACGGGATGATGGTCTCCTTCATCCAGTCCAATTACAATGGGTTCGGGTCGGGAATCGTTATCCCCGGCACAGGGATCACCCTGCAGAACAGGGGCGCAGGTTTCACGCTGGAGGCAGGCCATCCGAACTGCGTCGCCGGGGTCATCTATTGACACCGGATGCGCCGACCTCTCTCTTCGGCGGCGCACAGCTCATCTATCGTCTGCAGAAAGGTTATTGCGCCGCTTCGGACCCGCGAAAAGACGGCCAGGCGGTCGGATTTTAGGGTCTGCTTTCAGCCGCAGGAACCGCCCTTTTCTTTGATGACTTCGTAAAAAGCCACCCCAGATTTGAGGCTTTACTGACTTTTCAGGAGAGGATCAAGCTTCGAGCCGTGGATATCGATCGGGAAAATTTCATGATTTCGGATGAACCCAGACATATCGAACTATTCAGGCCGGAATTATGGGTCATGTTTCCCACCCTTTTTTTTGCATTAAAACAAAATCTCTCGCCGGGACGGTCGTCATCGGCATGGGATTGTAATGGTTGGCATCCTTGTTCACCTGATTGCACATACTTAGAATCCTTCCCCTTTCGAATAATACCTGTTGACGATCAGCAAATTAAGTGATAGCGACCATTGCCATAATCCATTTTCGATAGGTGGTTGTTAATCTGCCGGAGTTTTAATTCATCACGACCATCGGTCATCGAGGCAAAGCGTCATTCAAAAGTAAGGCAGGCGACAAACATTGACAAATTCAGAAGTCATTCCTATTTTAACACCGGTTGAAATTGTGAAGGAGACGGAGTCTTTGAATACTCTTTACAAATGCAAGAAGAGAGGGCAGTTCATTACTGAAATCTGCGATGACACCACCTGTGAGTGGCGTCTGAAGAATGAAACCTTTTTCAACTGCACATGGGTTGCGTGCAATTTTGGCCCTTTCACCCTTGAAGAAGTAGGTGAGATGATGGGCGTAACACGCGAAAGAATAAGACAGATCGAAGCCAAGGCCCTTAAAAAGTTGCAGCACAAAAAAAGGAGAGATCAGCTACGGGATTTTTCCTCCCCAACGGGCGACTGGGACATGATCTGATCTGGTTTTACAGGCTGGATGCCGGAGGGAGGGCCTATTCTCGGCTATTCAAACAGGTAATGAATACCGGGGGTCTCCGCCGTTTTCAGTCCTATTTTTTCCGATAGGATCGATGCCATATTTTCTATTAGATATTTCCAGAGGCTTGTTCTTTTTTTCACCGCATATGCGATAGCGGGCTTTCCCTTGATGCCCGCTAACCTGCCGGCAAGAAGAACGGCATCCTGAAGTCCGCCGAGCTCATCGACGAGATCCAAATCGAGTGCCTGTCTCCCGGAAAATATTCTTCCGTCGGCTAGTTTTACGACCTTCTCCAGGGGAATCTTTCGGTTTTCGGAAACGGTTGTCACGAACTGATCGTAGATGTCATTCACAATCACCTGAACCAGTTCCCTTTCCTCGGGGGTCATTTCCCGGGTAGGAGAACCGATATCCTTGAATTTACCGCTCTTTACGACTGAAGACCTGACCCCTACCTTCTTCAGAAGCTCCTCGACATTCGCAAAATGCATGACGGCCGATATGCTCCCGGTGATGGTTCCAGGATTCGCCATGATCCTGTCCGCAGCGGTGGCGATCAGATATCCGCCCGACGCCGCGATAGAACCCATCGATACCACAACTTTCTTATTGTTCCGGAGTTGACGGACGGCCTGGTAGATCTCCTGAGATGACGCCACCCCGCCGCCAGGCGAATCGATCCTTAGCACGACCGCCCGGATGCCGTCATCATCGGCAAATTCGCTGATCTGATCGATGATCTCCGCGGTGTCGCCGATCATCCCTTCAATCCGGACCACTCCAACCTTCCCACGGAGGCTGAACGATCCCCCCTCCCCCTGAAGCACGCTCAAACCGTAAATCACGGCAAATAAAACCATCCCTATGAATAATAAAAGACAGAGTGCTAAAATGACGGGATGTCTTCTCATATACAGCTCTCAGACGATTAATTTTCCGTATCGACGATTTTGATATCGGCCAGGGCCTTGCCCAGGCTGGAGCCGATATTCTCTTTGTTGTTGATATATTGATTGATGGAGCGCCCCTCCGTGCCGGACTCGTAATCCTTGATGCTCAGTCGGATCTTCCGGCTTTTCGAATCGACGTTTTTTACAATGGCGGTAACGCCGTCACCCACAGAAAACAATTCAGCGGAAGACTTGACCCGCTTTGAGCTCAATTCGGAGATATGCACGAGCCCTTCGATCCCTTCTTCGATTTCGACAAAGATACCGAAATCGGTAATGTTCGTGACTTTTCCCGTAACAGTCGATCCGGGCGGGTATTTCACATTGAGTTCTTCCCAAGGGTTCGTTTCAATCTGTTTGAGGCCTAGAGAAAATTTTTCATGCTCGACATCGATGTTGAGCACCATCGCTTCGATTTCCTGTCCTTTCTTGAACGTCTCGGACGGGTGCTTTACCCGCTGCTTCCAGGAAATGTCGGACATGTGGATGAGGCCGTCTATCCCCTCTTCCACACCGACAAATATGCCGAAATTGGTGATATTACGGATGATGCCGGTAATGATGCTGCCCTCCGGATACTTCTGTTTAAGCGACTCCCACGGATTCTCCGTGGTCTGTTTCAGGCCGAGGGATATTCTCTTGGTTTCCGTATTGATGTCGATGATCATCACATGGATCTGCTGTCCTGGCGACAATACCTTGGAAGGATGTCTGATTTCTCTGGTCCAGAACATTTCGGAAACATGGATCAGGCCCTCAACGCCAGGTTCGATTTCCACAAAGGCGCCATAGTCGGTCAGATTCACCACCTTGCCTGCGATGATCGAGCGGAGCGGATATCTATCCCTGATCGTTTCCCAAGGGTTCGGCGTTAACTGCTTGAGACCCAGGGCCACGCGTTCTTTTTCACGGTCGAAGGAGAGGATCTTGACCCGGATCTTTTCCCCTTTTGAAAAATGATCGGATGGACGCGTGATTCTTCCCCAGGAGATATCCGTCACATGAAGCAGGCCGTCGATACCGCCCAAATCGATGAAGAGACCATAATCGGTGATGTTCTTGATAACGCCTTCGACAATCTTCCCCTCTTCTATATTCTGCAGCGTATCCTTCTTTTCGATCTCCCGCTCCTTTTCTAAGATGGCTCGCCGCGAAAGAACCACATTATTACGTTTCCGGTCGTATTTCAGAACTGTGAACTGGAAGGTTTGCCCGACATATCTGTCGAGGTCTCTCACCGGGCGTATATCCACCTGCGAGCCGGGGAGAAAGGCCGGAATCCCGATATCCACGGAAAGTCCACCCTTTACTCTTTCGATTATTGTGCCATTGATGGGGGCATTCTGTTCGCAAGCCAACTTCACATCATCCCAAATCTTGATCTTGGCAGCTTTGTCTTTCGAGAGAACGAGATTTCCATCCTGATCCCTGCGATCCACAAGAACCTCAATCTCGTCCCCCACATTGACATTGATATTTCCCTGATCATCCCGCAATTCCCTCACCGGGATATATCCTTCCGTCTTCCAACCGACATCAACCATGACGGAATCCGAGTTGATCTGCACCACTTTGCCGGTTAAGACGCCACCCATTTGAACGGATTGCAGGCTCTGTTCGTAAAGCTCCTTAAATTCTGCACCTTCCTCCATCCCCTGCGTCGTCTTATCCGCAACGATTTCCGCTGCGTCCTCTCCCTTGTCTGCCTGACCTGCATCCTGATTTGAGATTAAGTTATCATCGTTAACCATTGAAAACGCCCCCCCTGAAATTTTTGTGATTTTATGTATCACTGAGAATACCTAACACACTGATTTTTAAATATCAAGCAAATTCAGGCAAAAAATACATTGAATTCATGGTCATTTCTTACACGCCGGAAGATGTCCTGAATTTTCGATCGCACTCAGCATGATACCGACCACTTGAGAAATGGTTTTGTCGGTGGAATCGATGATGACGGCATCGGGTGGAATGATGAGGGGGGCGATGGGACGGTTGCGATCCTGACTGTCCCTCCGGAGAAGATCGTCTTCGATCTCCTGCAAACAAACGGCGTCTCTTTCGGTCAGTTCGAGATATCTTCTGCTCGCCCTTTCCCTGGCCGAGGCGTCGAGAAAGAACTTCACCTCGGCATCAGGAAAGACGACGGACCCCATATCCCGGCCTTCGGCCACCAACCCGCCTTCGACAGCCATAGCTCTCTGTACGGAAAGCAGAACTTCCCGAACCGCCGGCGCCGCTGAAACTCTGGAGGCCAGAAGGCCGATCTCCTCGGTTCTGATCCTCTGGGTCACATCCTCCCCATCGGCAAAAACATGGAGATGACCCGTCACCTTCCGCATTTCCACCTTGATGCGCCGGCACAGTTTAATCAGCGACTCTTCCATGCCGTCCCATCCTTCGCTGTTGAGGCGGTAGGCCATGGCCCGGTACAGTGCGCCGGTATCCAGATAGATGAAGGAAAGCCGCTCCGCCAGGATTCGGCTGATCGTACTCTTGCCGGCGCCGGCCGGACCGTCAATGGTGATTACCGGTCTTTTCTTCATGGATAATCTCCCTTTCCGGACCATTTAATGATCGATTAAGCGAACAGATTCTCTCCGTGAGCATACGGTAAGTGCCGGCGGCTGTCAGGACGCCCAGACTATCAAAAAGGGCGTCCCAGAGAGACGCTTCACGCCCCGGAACAAAGGCTTGGTGCCATTCGTCGCCAAGGCCGTAGAGGGTTCCAAGGATGATGGTCACCCAAATGGCACGGCTCTTTAGAAAAGGAGTTTCCATGGCGCTTACCCAGCGGCAGCTCAGAAATCCGAACGGATAATATTCGCAGAAATGGGCCAGCTTGTCGAAGCCGAAGAAGGAGGGTGTAGAATCAGGGAACTTCGTAATGGAGGAGACGATAAAGATCAGCACGGCATAGACGAGAACCGGTCCGGCGTATAAAAACCCATGACGGAAGCGTGTTTTATTCATCTTATTGCAAGTACATCTTCATACGTTTCGTAACAGTTCACCGTAATCTTTCGCGAGTGGATCAGCTCTTTTTTCAATCCCCCCCTTTTTTTTCGCGGTTTTATACCATATGGCTCTGCTCCGTACAATGCGAGACTCCATGAAACGCCCACGCGCCGTTCCTGCACTATTGTCGCATTGGTCATAGAAACGCACGTTTTTCCGAATGACATCTTGATTGCCTTCCGGAAAAGGAATAAGATGTCCGTTAAATACGGCCGGAAAAGGCGTTCTTAAGCAGAACAGGGGCACTCAACACGTTGTGAGGTCGACATTGCGGTCAGATCATCAGCAGCGAATATTTGCAACCATTTTTATTGTTTGTTTTTTCATCTTGCTGACGGCTGCTATTACGGGAACGGCGCAGGCTTCATTCTCGCTTGACGATGAGAAAAAGCTGGGCAGGGAATTCTATGAAAAACTGGAGAAAGGGAATGCGCTCTTTCAGAATGAACGGGTCAGCGCCTTCGTTACCCTTATCGGGGAACGGATCCTTGCCCACAGCGATAAGGCCCCCTTCGAGTTCAAATTTTCCATCATCCGGAGTTCCGCGATCAACGCCTTCGCCACGCCCGGAGGGTATGTCTACCTAAATCAGGGTCTGATTAACCTGGTCGAGAACGAAGGCGAACTCGCGGGGGTTATCGCCCATGAAATTGCCCATGTCAACGGCCACCACATCTCCGAGATCATCGATAGATCCAAGAAGCTCAGCATTTCGGCTCTGGCGGCGATCCTGGCGGGCGCCTTTCTCGGCGGCAGCGCTGATGTCACGGCGGCGGTGACGAGCATTTCCTTGGCGGCCGCCACGGCATTTTCTCTGAAATACAGCCGGGAACAGGAGGAAGCGGCCGACAGAATGGGGATATCCTACCTGGTCTCAGCGGGTTACGACGGCAAGTCTATGCTTGATTTCCTCAAGATAATGAGACGTTACGAATATTACTCCAACACCACCCCTTCCTATTTCCTGACCCATCCCGGAACAGATGAAAGAACCAGATATATCGACGCCCTGCTGCAGACCACCTACACTCAAGGCGGAAAGAAGGGCATCGTCGGCCATCTGAAACGGGTACAGACGATCCTGCTTCTCGGCGGAAAAGACAGCGATGCCAATCTCCAGTATTTTCAGAAGTCCCTGAGAGGCAATCCAGATAACGTGGATGCCCTCTACGGCTTGGCCGTCACCTACGACAAACTGGGGATGATTCGAGAATCTCTCGAGACCTTCCGAAAAGCCCTTCGTATCGCCCCGGATGATCCGGACATTCTGCGTGATTTGGGGATCAGCTTCTTCAAACTCGGACAGCTGAACGATGCCGCCGCCTCTCTGCGCCGGGCAGCGGAACTTGCAGGAAACGATACGAATACCCAGCTATACCTGGGAAGAACCTATGAGGCCATGGGCGATTTGCCGAACGCGCTTGGAGTTTACAGGAAGCTCGAGAAAAGGCGTCTGGATGATCCGGAGATCTACTACAATCTCGCCATGACTTACGGAAAGGCGAATGAACAGGGGGATTCTCACTACTACTTCGGTCTCTTTTTCAAGAAGAAAGGGAAGCTGGACAGCGCCCTTTTTCATTTCCAGGCGGCCAGGAAGCTCTTTCCGGCTGATGCGGCGCGGTCACGCGAAATCGCCAAAGAGATCGAATCCCTGAAGCGTTGACCCTTCCATAAATCAGATCCTTGAAGCGCGAAGGGAGCTGATTTTCAAAGCTCGAGAGACTTACACGCCGGGAGAGTCGATCTGCTGGGGGGTGAGCTCACGGCGGGCATAGTCGAGATAGATCTCCTCACGTTTGAAAAGGTCGAAAAGATCGGGGTCGATGTGACGGTCTTTCGCCATCAGGGAGAGGATGTGCATGGCCTCAGAGAGGGTCTTCCCCTTCTTGTACGGTCTATCCTTGGCCGTCAGCGCCTCAAAGATGTCGGCCAGCGCCAGGATGCGGGACTGGAGGGAGAGCTGGAGTTCGTCGAGACCTCTCGGATAACCTTTGCCATTGAGCGTTTCGTGATGGGCGGCCGCATATTCGGGGACATGCCGCAGCTTTTTGGGAAACGGCAACTGAGAAAGCATCTTGTAGGTCACCGTGGCGTGATTCTGGATGATCTCCCTCTCTGCGGCCGTCAGGGTTCCCTGGCGGATGTTCAGGTTATCGATCTCTTCGCGGGAAAGGAGGGCCTCCGGTTTGCCATCCAGTTCCCATGTCCTGGCGGCAATGGCGTTGACCCTGTTGACCTTGTCGTCCGACATCCGTTCACCTCCCCGGTTGGATTCGGTCAAAAACAGAAATTCCTCCGCAAGGGTCTTTCTCAGATCGTCCTGCTGACCGGATGAGGGTTCCACTAGCGATTTCTCTCCCTGGATCCCGGCCTGCAAGGCGCACAATTCAAAGCGGAGCCTGAGGAGTTCAATCCGGTCGAAAATGGTTTCCAGTTTGGTGGCCTTATCGACCACATATTCCGGTGTAGTGACCTTTCCCACATCGTGAAGCCAGGCCGCAATCTGCAGTTCCTTCAACTCGTCGTCCGAGAACCGGACCGTCGCATAGGGACCATCGGTCACGTCATTGATTTTTCTGGCGATGTCTGTTGTCAACTCCGCCACGCGCCGGACATGACCGCCCGTATAGGGAGACTTTTCGTCGATGGCGGTGGCAATCGAGCGGATGAAGGACTCCATCAGGTTTTCGAGGTCGTGAATCAGACGGTTGTTGGAAAGGGCTACGGCCGCCTGGGAAGCGAGGGATTCAGTCATTTCCTGGCAATCATAGGAGAAGGAGATCACCTCCCCGCTTTCTTCATCCCGGGCATTGAGCAGCTGCAGAACTCCGATGATGTCATTTTCGTGGTTTTTCATGGGAACCACGAGCATCGACGTCGATCGATATCCGGTCTGACCATCAAATGTTCGCGTCCCCTTAAAGTCAAAACCCTCTGCATGATAAACATCGGGAATGTTTACTGTTTTACCGGTCAGCGCGACATAGGCGGAAACATTCGCGTTATTGGGCGTGCCGTCCGGATTTTGCAGACTGACCGGTTTCCAGGTGATTTTCCCGCCCGTCCCCCCCATGCTGATATGGAGAGTTTCCGTCTGGACAATGGCAAAGTGGAGTTCCTTTTCATCATCGGACATGATGTACAGGGTCCCGCCGTCAGCGCCGGTAAATTTGCGCGCCTCCTCGACGATCAATTCCAAGAGACGCTCGAGATTCCGCTCCGCCGAGAGGGCTGTCCCGATCCGGGTCAATCTCTTGATCTGTTTCATCTGATTCTCAGTGAATTGCTGAATCTCCGCGACTACCCGATTGAGCAGGCGATTTATCTGACTGCTGTTGATTACACGGGGAAAACCTGTGTCCTTATCTTCCATGTTTCCCTGCCTTTCTTTTGCCCGTTCACCAGGGCAACTCTCCGAATCTCTCTCTAACAACAGATGATAAAGCAAATCATTCTTCCCGTCAACGGACAAGGAGACGGAGGCTTCCCCGCTCCAGTTTCTTGCGGATGGCCCCAAATTCTTCCTGAGAGTAGGATGTTTCTGAAAGAAATGAGTTGTCGATAGTCTTCGCGGGCACAAAGGACTGCAACACATACAGACCGGCATTTTTCAGTAATTTCGAGATAGAGATCAGGTCGTCCGTTGCGAGCTGCGAGCGGACCACCGTGGTCCGGAACTCATGTTCTATCCCTGATGCCGTGATGATTTCGATGCTCCTCCTGATCAGGGAGGCATCTACCTTGACGGAGGCAATCCGGCCGTATTTTTTCAGAGGACCCTTGATATCCATGGCCAGATAGTCAACCAGGTTCCGTCGGATAAGCGCATCGAGAACCCGGGGGTTCGACCCGTTGGTGTCCACCTTGATTAGATATCCCATCTTCCTGATCTTTTCCAGAAAAAGTTCCAGATCGGGCTGGACGGTCGGTTCTCCTCCTGTCACGGTGACCGCATCGAGCTTCCCCCTCCTCCGCTTAAGGAAAGAGAGCACCTCTCCTTCGTCCAGGGTAGTTTCGTATCTGGCGGGATCGACCAGTTCCGGATTATGGCAGTAGGGGCAGCGGAAGTTGCACCCCTGCGTAAAGACAATGGCGCTGATCTTTCCGGGATAATCGATCAGAGAGATCCTCTGCAATCCCCCGATTTTCATCTTCAGAAACCGTACACTTTCCTCATGCTGAACTCCGCCTGCTTTCCCTTGTTCCACTGTTTCACCGGACGCAGGTAACCGACCACGCGTGAGTAGACTTCACAGGGCTCGTTGCATGCGGGGCAGGTCTCCTTCTCCCCTTTCAGATAACCGTGCGAGGGGCAGACGCTGAAGGTGGGCGTAAAGGTCAGATAGGGGAGATGATAATTTTCGCAGATCTTCCTGACTAAGGTCTTGACCGCCCGCGGATCAGAAACTCGCTCCCCTGCATAGGTGTGGAAAACCGTTCCCCCGGTATACTTGGACTGGATGTCATCCTGCAGATCGAGGGCTTCGAAGACATCATCCGTCAAATTGACAGGCAGTTGCGTGGAGTTTGTATAGAATGGTTCGGCCTTAAGCTTTTGAAAGTTCTCCTCGTTGGCGCAGATGATGTCCGGGTATTTCCCCTTGTCGATCCTTGCCAGGCGATAGGATGTCCCCTCTGCCGGCGTGGATTCCAGATTATAGTTGTTTCCCGTTTCCTTCTGGAACTGAATCAGGCGGTTTCTCATGAAGTCCAGGACCTTCTTTGCAAACCTCTGCCCTTCAGGGGTAGCGATATTTTGGCCAAGCAGATTGAGACATGCCTCGTTCATCCCCACCAGGCCGATGGTGGAAAAGTGATTCTTCCAGTATTCACTGAACCGCTCCTTGACGCTGCGGAGATAGTGCCGCGTATAGGGATAGAGATTCCCTTCCGTAAATTTTTCCAAGACCTTTCTCTTGATCTCGAGACTCTCCTTGGCGGTGACCATCAGCTTCTCCAGGCGTTCCAGAAATTCCTCCTTGGTATTGGCCAGATAACCGATTCTCGGCATATTGATGGTGATGACTCCGGTGGATCCGGTCAGGGGATTGGAACCGAACAACCCCCCTCCCCGCTTCTGCAGCTCGCGGTTGTCGATCCGCAGTCGACAGCACATGCTTCTGGCATCTTCGGGGCTCATGTCGGAATTGATGAAATTGGAAAAATAGGGAACCCCGTATTTTGCAGTCATTTCCCAGAGCCCCTCGAGATTCGGGTCATCCCAGCAGAAGTCCTTGGTGATGCTATAGGTGGGGATCGGAAAGGTGAAAACGCGCCCCTTTGCATCG
>MICJ01000048.1:33047-38568 GCA_001830835.1 Syntrophobacterales bacterium GWC2_56_13
ATGCCCGGTTGAAGAGTTTCATCTCCTCCTGAAAATCCTGATAGGTCTCCTTTTGCGGTTCGCCGCCGAGGATGACATTCCGGTCGGCATAGTAGCGGGGCACCGTAATGTCGAGCGTCACATTGGTGAAGGGGGTCTGGAATCCGACCCTCGTGGGGACATTGATATTGAAGATGAACTCCTGCAAAGCCTGCCGGATATCCTGGTAGCTCAGTTTGTCGTAGCGAATGAAAGGAGCAAGCAGGGTGTCGAAGTTGGAAAAGGCCTGGGCGCCGGCAGCTTCTCCCTGGAGGGTGTAGAAGAAATTGACCACTTGGCCAAGGGCGCTGCGGAGGTGCTTTGCCGGCTTGCTTTCCACCTTACCCGAAACCCCCCGGAAGCCCTCCATCAGGAGATCACAGAGGTCCCATCCTACGCAGTATACCGACAGGAGGCTGAGATCGTGGATATGGAAATCTCCTTCCGCATGGGCCTTGCGAATCTCCGGAGAATAGATCTCGTTGAGCCAGTAGACCTTGCTGACCTCGGAAGAGATATAATTGTTCAAACCTTGCAGGGAGTAATCCATATTGCTGTTTTCATGAATTTTCCAATCCGTCTTTTTCAGGTACTGATCGACCAGATCCACCTCCATCCGGTTGGTAATTTCCCGCAGACGGGCATGCTGATCGCGATAGATGATATAGGCCTTTGCGGTCTTCCGGTAGGGGGAAGCAAGGAGCACCTCCTCCACGATATCCTGGATCTCTTCGACCGTCATGATCCTGTTGTCGAAGAGCTTTTCCGCAAGATTCAGCACCCGGATGGTAAGCATTTTCGCTGCTGCGACATCGAACTCGACAGTTGCCGCCCCTGCCTTGGCGAGGGCATTGGTGATCTTCTCCGCCTTGAACTTGACCAGACGACCGTCCCTCTTTTTGATCTTTGCATGCATGGAGCGCTCCTCTTCACCGATATTTTTTCGGATCATCCCCAATCAAACTGCAAACGCTATATATTGGGGTTGGGTTCATTCATACTACCATATATTGATATGGTCAAGAGAAATTTTCATCCTTCCACACAGGACTTGCCTTTTCCCTGTAGGATATATATATTCCGCGCAGAAATGAATGGTAATGCCGGACCGGGAGGGATAACGGGGTATGGATGTGGGTGATCTGAAGGCGATCCGTTTCAAGGGATTCATGGATGATCGGGAAGCACTGCGTCTGTACGAACTGGCGCGGGAAGCCGCCCCGCTCGGTCCCTGTCTTGAAATCGGCAGTTACTGCGGTCACTCGACGGCTTATCTCGGACTCGGCTGCAGGGAAGCCAGCGGAATACTTTTTTCGATCGACCATCACCAGGGATCGGAAGAGCAGCAGCCGGGCCAGGAATATTACGATCCGAAGCTGCTGGACCCGGAAACGGGCCGAATCGATACCTTCCCGGCATTCCGTAAAGTACTGCGGGATCTTTCCCTCGAGGATACCGTCGTCCCTATCGTTTCCGGATCAAAGGTAGTCGCCCGCTCCTGGGGCACTCTGCTGGGCCTCGTATTCATCGATGGCGGCCACACCTTTGCAGCGGCCTTCGCCGATTACAGCTGCTGGGTATCCCACCTGCTGCCGGGCGGCTATCTGCTTATCCACGACATCTATCCGGATCCGGCCAGAGGCGGCCAGGCGCCTTATTGCATCTACCGCATGGCCCTCGCTTCCGGTCTTTTTCAGGAACTCCCTATGGTCGGCACGCTCGGCGTCCTGAAACGGACCTCTTTCGGCCGTCCGACCGATACCTCACGGGATCGATGGAACGCCATCCGTACCTGAACCATTCACCCCTGGCAGACGGTCGACGCGATTGTTGTGGGTCCAGTGCCAGCTCAACATTTCCCCCGCAATCTCAGCTTTGATGTAACCGGAGCTCACTAAACTCCGGATGGTCTTCCGGATCAGCACTCCGTCCATCCCGGTTTCCTCTTCAATCCTCCGCCAGAGCTCCTCAAGAGAAGTTTCTTCGCTCCCGTCATCGATCTTAAGCAGGGGGAATGCACCCAATTTTTCGATCAGATCCTCCGAGAGCAGGCGATAGACCAGTTGCATGCGAAAATGGCCTTCCACCTGGAGGTCGATCTCCGGGGGATTGGTTTTTTCATGATACCCCTGCACCATCGCCTCCCAAGCTTGCCGGATTTCGGACTCAAAGCCGGCTACGAACCGGTTGATCTCTTCCGGCGAAAGTCTGGAAGTTCTCACAATGGCGCTATTCGCATCGTAACGCGACCAGTCGTCGGTCAGGATTTCAAGATCGTATTTTTCCACCTCCTCGCGGACGGTCGTTCCCGGAAAGGGCGCCAGGAAGTGGTAGCCGTATAGGGAACCGAGACTGGCGGCGAACTCCCCTGTTTCCCGGAGCGTCTCCGGCGTCTCCCCCGGCAGGCCGACGATGAAGGAGGTGTGGGCGATGATCCCGACCTCTCTGCAGAGTGAAACCGCCTGCCGGACCTGATCCAGGGTGATTCCCTTCCGGATCCTCTCGAGCATCTCCGGATTGCCCGATTCGACCCCGAAACTGACGCTGTCGCATCCCGCCTCCCGCATGAGCGCCAGGGTTTCCCGGTCAACGGTATTTACCCTGGCGAAGGCGCTCCAAGTAAACCGCAGCCCTCGCCGGAGGATCTCCCCGCATACCTCCATCACCTTTCCCCGGTGCGAAACGAAGAGGTCGTCCGCCACATTGATCCTGTATATGCCGTAGGAGAGGATCTGTTCGATCTCATCGGCGACGAGCGAGGCCTTTCTCTGCCGGACCCGGCTTCCTACCATCCGTCGTCCCTGGCAGAAGATGCACGAATAGGGGCAGCCGCGGCTGGTGATGATGCTGATCGGATAGCCGAGCGCCTGATAACGGGACAGCGGAAGAAGATGGTGCGCGGGAAAGGGCAGCGTATCCAGATCTTCGATGAAGGATTGAGGGGCAGTGGAGACGATCTGCCCATTGCAACGGAAGGCCAGCCCCCGGATTCCTTCCCATGATGCAGGATCCATCCCCTGCTCCATGAGTTCGCCGATGGTCCGCTCACCCTCGCCGGTCACGATGAGATCGATCTCCGGATAGGTTTCGAGGGTCCGGACGGCAGCGAAAGAGACATGGGGTCCGCCCATGATGGTCAGAAGCGATGGGCGATGACGCTTGGCCCCTCTAAGGATTTCGACGGCGCCGGGAAAATTCAGCGTCACAGATGTGGAACCGGCGACGTGCGGCTGGAACTCGTCGAGTTGCGCCCCGAGCTTTTCCGGGGTGTAACGGCTGACAATGTAATCGAAGATCCGGACCTCGGCCCCGACAGATTCAAAGGCTGCCGCGACATAGGTAACGCCGAGCGGCGGGGCGGGGGCCTCTTCCAGGGGATAGGGGGGCGCAATAATGGCGACTCTCATGGTCAGGTCTCCGGAAAATCATTTCGCACTCTGCAGATCGTCATGCGTCCCGCTGCGATCCTCTCATCGCCTCAAAAAATTCCCCGCCTGCAGTGCCGGCCCTGCCGCAAGAGGGATCTTTGTTTAAGGCGGGCTCGTGGCTTACGGCTGCCGCTCAATCTCCCCGGCGGGGTCTGATGAGCGAGCGGATCCAGTCCGTCCAGGTGTTGTTTCGCATCAGGTGGCGATCGATCGCGTCGAACTGGGCGGCAAGCGCGCCCGGATCGGCCAGCCAGTCGGCCCGGGTCCGGACAGGTCGGTCCGGGTCGAGATGCTTGACGACGACGGCCGGTTGTCCTGCCGCTACCGCATTGGCGGGTATATCCCTGACCACCACGGACCCGGCTCCGACAATGCTGTTTTCGCCGATCCTGACCCCCTTGCCAATGATGGCGCTGTCACCGATCCAGACGTTCTTCCCGATGTGGACCGGAATCGTTGTCCCTATGGGCAGGCTGCGGTCGTATAGGTCATGCCAGTCGGAGTCGCTTACAAAGACCCCGTGGGCCAGCATGCAGCTGTCCCCGATCTCGATCTCTGTGGCTGCACTGACCCGTACGCCGGGACAGATCAGACAGCAGTTCCCGATCGCGATCCGCCCCCCTTGCTTCAGATCGGACCAGACCGTGAGCCTGACCTTTCTGTCGGGGGTGGCGATCACTGTGCCGTAATCCCCAAGGGCTACTGGCCCCCCGAAGATCTCCACATGCCAGGGCTTCATGAATGTACAGCCTCGCCCAAGATGGTCGAACTGCGGACGGAGAAAGTGATTTGCATACCACTTCTGAAATTTCAGATCGAGTCGTTTGACGATATAGGGGCGGTGATCTCTTCGCAAGGCAATCAACCTCAGGATGCCGAAAAGTCCGATCTCTTCCGTGAATCCGTCCGGCGCCGGGATGAGGTTTCCATTCTTCCCTGGACAAACCCATGGCCGTTCCAGAAGTCATGACAGAAAAGCCGGCTGCCGGGCGTGATTTCATGGAGGGCATCGTGGGCGAGAAGGACAGCCGCCGCCGTCCAGGAGGTCTTCTCCTCCGGCCAGATGACTCCGTCCGGAAACGTCACCCCCATCCAGTAGGACCCGTCGTCGAACTTCTTATCGCATATCCAGTTAAAGACGATGGCCGCCCTTTTATGATCTCCGATCGCAGTCAGCGTCAGCACCAGTTCCGAGGCCTCCGCCGTGGTGACCCACGGGTGGTCGCTGACGCAGCGCACCCCCCATTCGGGGACGACGAACTTGTCCCAAGAACGATCTATCCTCCTGTGGGCATCGGCGCCCGTAACGGCGCCGCACAGAACGGGATAGTACCAATCCATCGCATAGCGCGCTTTCATCATATTGAACAGATTCGGGCGATTCCTGATTGCCTCCCCGAGTTTCTTCAGGGCCTTTTCCCAGTCCGAACGTCGATTCCCCAAAACGGAAGCAACGGCCAGGGCGCACTTGAGGCTCATGTAGACCGAGCTGGAGCCGGTCAGGAGGGCCATGGGATCGATGATGCCCTGTCCATTCCTTGCCCAGTGGATCTCACCGGTATCCGCCTGGAGTCCGACGGCGTAATCGATTCCCGCCTCCAGCGTCGGCCATAAACGCCGGAGAAATCTAACGTCCGCTGTGATCAGGAAGTGATGGTAGACTCCGACAGCGATATAGGAAGAAAGGTTGCTGTCTTTCGTGGCATCCTCCGGCGCCCCGTTCCGGGTGGCCGACCACCAGCTTCCGTCGGGAAACTGGGTCGAGGCCATCCACTGATAGGCCCGCTCCGCCTCCCGGAAATAGCCGGCAACGCTGAGCCCCATGGCGCTTTCCACGTGATCCCAGGGATCGGTCTTTCCTCCGACGGACCAGGGGATTTCGCCGTTCGCCTTCTGCAGCCCGGCGATGAAATCCGCCATGGCGCCGACATCGACAGGCGACAAGGCAATGCATTGCGAGAGATTGAGCTGCATCATCGGTCACCTTTTTTCAGATAGAAGACGATACTTTTCCCGATCAGGGGGTTGAGGATCATGTCCAGTAAGGCAGTCAGGGAAGGGCGCCGGACGATATC
>MICJ01000048.1:38581-40044 GCA_001830835.1 Syntrophobacterales bacterium GWC2_56_13
GTCTTGTATGCTTTGACCAGAGGGGATCTTTCATTCTTATGTCCTACGAGGCACTTGAGCCACCAGTAGGGCGAATGGAGGCCGTGCCGGTAGCGGATCAGCCGGCAGCGCGCGCCTGCCTCCTCCAGCAGGGCCAGCAACTCCCTCTTTTTATAGATCCGGATATGTCCCCCGGGTTCGCGGTGATAGGCATCAGACAGAAGCCAACAGACGCTTTCCGGTAAAAAACGGGGGACCGTGACCGCCAGATCCCCTCCCGGCTTGAGGACCCGGATCAACTCAGCAATCGCGGTTCGGTTATCGGCAATGTGCTCCAGAACCTCCGAAGAGACCACCACGTCGAAGCTGCCGTCGGCAAAGGGGAGTTTCGTGATATCGGCGCGGGAGGCCATCCAGCGTCCACCCTGTTCCTGAGCCATCAGGGTCAGAAACCCCTTTGCCTCGCAAAGATCATCCCATTTCAGATCCACCCCGACTGCCGACACTCCCGGCGTGCGAAACGCCTCACGGAGATGACGGCCACTGCCGCAGCCGGCATCGAGAACGGCCATCCCGGCTTTCAGAGGGATCTGCTTAAAATCGACTGTGAGCATCGATCGCCTCCCGATAGACATCTACCGTCTTCTGCGCTGCATGGCGCCAGGTCAGCGAGGTGCGCACCCTTGCAAGCCCCGCTTGCCCCAGCCGCCGGCGTCTCTCCGGATCATTCAGAAGGGAAACGATCGCCTCCCGGAGGGACTCCGTATCACCGGGTTGGACCAGGATCCCAGCCTCCCCGACCACCTCGGGAAGGGCGCCGCCCGCCGTGCTTATCACCGGGACGCCGCAGGCCATGGCCTCACCGGCCGGCATGCCGAATCCCTCATAGAGGGAAGGGATGACAGCCATTGTCGCCTCGGCATAATACCGGGCAAATTCTTCATATTCTATTCGACCCGTAAACCTGACTCTATCGCCGAGAGCGAGTTCCCGAATGCGATGTTCAATCTCCCCGTTCTTTTTCGGTTTCCCGATGACCACGACCCGGAGCTCCCGTTCTTTTCGGATGGCTGCGACCGCCTCCAAGAGGTAGCGGAGTCCTTTCAGCGGGGTATCGGCGCTGTTGGTGACAAGGATCAGATTGTCCGCCCTTTTGACACCCGGAAGGGGGTAAAAATAATCGGTATTGATCCCGTTGGGGACGACGCGGAAACGATGAGGATTGATCCTGAACTCGCGGCCGATATCCTTCAGTGAACATTCGGAGACGGTGATGATGTGGGAAAGCCGCCGCGAAACCCGCTTCTGCATGGCCAGAAAGGAATACCACCGGCGCACCTTCATCCTGCGCAGCCAGGATCCCGCCGCACGAATCTCCGTTTCCCGATCAACCGTGATCGGATGGTGGATGGTTGCCACCGTCGGATATCCGCATCCGGCGATGCCCAGAATGCCGTAGGAAAGGCTCTGGTTGTCGTGAACGA
>MICJ01000048.1:40064-43074 GCA_001830835.1 Syntrophobacterales bacterium GWC2_56_13
CTGCGCAGATGGCGGCAGGCCCTGAACCCGAAGGTGAAGGGTTCCGGGAATCCTCCCGTGCACATACTGATGAATTCGAGCTGATTCAGCGGTGAGGCAAGTTCACGGAGATTCATGACCTTGAAAAGATGTTCGGGGTTGTACAGATCAAGACCGGGCAGTTCGTGAAGATGAATTCCTTCCCCAAGCTCCGGATAGGGGGGTCCTGACAGCACATCAACCTCATGTCCGAGATCTTTGAGCGCCCGGCTGAGGTATTTAATGTAAACCCCCTGCCCTCCGCAGGTCGGATTTCCGCGGTAGGTAAGAAGACATATCCGGAGCGGGACTTTCTCTCCGGTGCGCCGACCGCTATCAAAGCCCTCTTGTCTCAAAGTGAATCACCCGTCCTCAGTGCAGATGCGGAGTAACTACATCCGGTTGGTTTAATTAGCAACCAAAAATTTCTGTTTCTTGTCGCGGTATGCTGTGAAGTCGCCAAAATTGATCAAACGGTCAAGTTGAATGTATTTGACAGATAACCCCACCTGTGGAATAGGAAACACCCATAGTGTTGCTCCAGGGGCAATCCTGGTGTCGTCGATAGAGTCGGTAGGCAAAAGGTCATTGGAAAGCATGAAACTGCCAAAACTTATCGTTTTTGACATGGACGGCGTCCTCATCGATGTTTCCCGTTCCTATCGGGAAGCGGTACGGAAGACGGCCCGGCTTTTTTTACAGGGCGCTAAAGGCGGGGAGAAGCTTCCGGACCCCCTCTTCCCCCTTGATGATCTGGCCAGACTCAAGCAAACCGGCGGTTTGAACAACGACTGGGATCTGGCCGCACAGTCAATAAGCCTGCTTTTTACCCTGGTTGTCGTGCCGGAATATGCCGCACATCCCGATTATTCCTCCCGCTTTGAAAAGACCATCATGGGCTGTGACGTGTCCCTCCTGGCCGATTTTCTTTCCTCTTCAACGACTCCGTTAATGGACCTTCTTGAGAAATACGGCAAACACAGGGAACCTTTTATTTCGGCCTGCTTCCAGGGCGACGTGGGCGCCGGCAACATTATCAAGCAGATATTCCAGGAGATTTTTCTTGGCCATTCGCTGTTCCGGTCAATTTATCGCATCAAGACGAGGTTTTTCCGGGGAGAGGGGCTGATCAGCCAGGAGGGGCCTCTTATCGCAAAGGATATTCTGGCAGAGCTGGCCGGCAATCATCTTCTGGCCATTGCCACCGGAAGACCAAGGGTGGAGGCAGATTACCCGCTGGATCATTTTAACATCAGGCAGTATTTTTCCCTCATGGTGACTCTCGATGACTGCATTCGGGAAGAGGAAATGAACTTCCGGGAGCGGCGGGAACGGATCTCCCTGAGCAAGCCTAACCCCTATATGCTGGATTTGATACCCCGATTGTTGGATACAACGTTCGGGGAATGCTATTACTTAGGGGACATGCCCGATGACATGCTGGCTGCCGCATCATCCCGAACCGGATACCGGGGCATAGGGATTGTCCTCTCATCTCTCGACCGGGAAAGGCAGCGGAAAGAATTGCTTCAGGCCGGAGCGGCTTGTATCATCGAAGATTTCTCCGTATTGCCGGAAATGCTGGCTTGTGAAACGCTGCCTGTTAAATCTTGACCTTTCAATGGCCAATCCCGGAGTTCATCCGGTAGATGCAACTCTTCAGTTCGCAACTCCGGCAATTGAAGGCACTTCCTACCTGGACGGGTCTCCGAGCGAAACGGGCAAAGAAGGAAACAGACTTGGCGGGCATCATCACCAGTTGATCGTTAATATGCACTCCCAGGACAGAAGGATCGACCAGCTGGAATAACTGCCTTTGCACCTCCAGGGGAACGTCATTCAGCCCGGGCCCCATGCGACAGGTGAGGTGAAGACCAAGTTCCTCAGCCTGTTCCCTCAGCCTTTCGATCATTTTAGAATCCAGGGCCTTCAGTAATGCGACGCCGGCAGCATCAAGGAACAGGGCCCTTACCCAATCCCCTCCGGCGTGGAGGACCTTTACCTCTTCCTCCAGGGCCTTCCCTATGGTGATGACTGCCGCACCGAGGTATTGTGTCTCATCCCAGTGGTCGCTCACGGGTAGCTTTACTTCGATTCCCCCCTCCAGCCTGATGGCGCCTTCATCCAGCACTTGCTGGATGCGGTGAAATCCATATACCGCCCCTGGTGAAACGAGACCTGTCGCCATGGATAAAACATCGGCGACCTCGGCCTCCAATTTCGCATCCGGCCGATAGCGGCTGCCTCCGGCATAACGGGCCACTTCCGCTTCCGTGGCGGTTATTTCCGTTGGCGCAAAATGCGCCACCACGGTTTCCCCGTTCAAAACATCTTCACCTCGTTCCATCTCTTTCTTCATACAAATCAACCAGGACAATGTTGTTAATCGGGCGAGCTGAGTTCATCTCGACTCGCCGTTTGCGTCTCGCGCTTAAGCTGCGGGGCGAGCGCCGCGGGGCGCAAGGAGGCGCGCCCTCGAGCGGGCGCCGGCGGCACAGAAACGGACGATTCCTTTGAGGACAGGCCGCGTCAGCTTCAAGCGCTTGGCCGATTAGTAGATGCAGGCATCTAAAATCGATAGCACATTTCCCAGCAGTTTATCGGAACCACATTCAATGCGCTTTGCTCTACAAGATCGAAAGTCGATCGACTTGACCTGCTCAACCATTCATGCGGTCAAGCAGTATTTCAGGCCAAACGCAAAAATCAGCCGCGAGTGGCACGAGTGGAACGAGTCGGCTGGATTGCCTTGTGTACGCCCGGCATGGGCGTGAACTTATGGGGTGAAAGTCCCCTGTACATGAATCCTGTCAATGCCTTTAAACATTGACACAAGTACTAGCCGAAGGCAAGGGCGGAACCGCGAGGGACCGTCCAAAGGAAGCCGGAGTGCAAAGCTATGAGCCGACGAACAGAAACAGCATACAAGGCTGAGTCTCCGGGCAAGTCAGCACAACATGACAAAGCCCTGGATTCGGGAGATACGGTAAAT
>MICJ01000049.1:0-242 GCA_001830835.1 Syntrophobacterales bacterium GWC2_56_13
GTCCATTGTGGCGAAGGTTTCGCGGGACCGGATCATGGAGATGTACCACCGTCAGTTTCCCCAGTACAATTTTCTCAGGAACAAGGGATACGGCACGCTTGAGCACCGGGAGGCGATCGTGAAATACGGCCGTTGCAAAATTCACCGCCATTCTTTCCGGGTTGCCGAAATCGACTGCCACCCGGTGAATGAAAAATTGGGGTTCTGACGGGTCGAAAAAATCGTGGATACCGGCCATGTCG
>MICJ01000049.1:504-23273 GCA_001830835.1 Syntrophobacterales bacterium GWC2_56_13
TGCTGCCGGCAGGCCACCGGATCGAGCTGATCCGGAACGCCTTTGAACTCTCCTTCGGTTAGCGGAAGCAGTTGCCGGCGTGGAGTATCTCGCTGTTGCAGAAGCCCGTCTCCTGACCGTAGCCTAACACCTCACTCCTTACGCCTCGATGATGTTGCAGGCGTCCATCAGAAGTGCGTCAGCGGCGGCTTGCCGAGAGGATAGACGTTGAAGCCGATGTCGAAGCAGCGGCGGTGGTCCAGAAGGTTTCTCCCGTCAAAGATAAAGGCCGGCTTTTCCATGGTCTCAAAAATCTTCCGTAAATCAAGATGACGGTAGAGATCCCATTCGGTGAGGAGCGCGATGGCGTGGCAGCCTTCCGCCGCGCGGACGGGGTCTTCGACGTAACTGACCCGGCCCGCCGACCCGGCAAGGTCCATGCGGGCGTTTTTCAATGCCTTCGGATCGGAGACAACCACCTCGGCCCGCTCCTCAAGGAGCCGCCGGGTAACGAAGATCGCGGGACTTTCCCTGGTGTCGCTCGTGTTCGCCTTGAAGGCGAAGCCCCACAGGCAGATCCTTTTCCCGGCCAGGGTATTGAACATGGCCCCCAGCATGTTCCGGATGAAGCGCTCCTGCTGATAGTCGTTGATCTTCACGACGCTCTCCCAGTAATCCGCAACCTCCTCGAGTCCGTAATTCCGGCAGAGGTAGACGAGGTTGAGGATATCCTTGTTGAAGCAGGAACCGCCGAAGCCGATGCTGGCGTTGAGGAACTTGGCGCCGATCCGGCTGTCCATGCCGACGGCGCGTGCGACCTCGGTGACATCCGCATCAGCCTTTTCACAGAGGGCGGAAACAGCATTGATCGAGGAGATCCTCTGGGCGAGGAAGGCATTGGCAACCAGCTTGGAGAGCTCGCTGCTCCAGATATTGGAGGTGATGATCTTCTCCCGCGGGACCCAGTTTGCGTAGATCTCCGCCAGTGTCTCCCTTGCTTTCAGTCCGCTCTCCGTTTCCCGTGAGCCGATGAGGATGCGGTCCGGCTGTTCCAGGTCGCGGACGGCCGTTCCTTCGGCCAGGAACTCGGGATTGGAGAGGACGTCGAAAAAGACCCCGTTTACACGGCTGTTCAGGATCCTTTCCATGGCGAGCGCGGTCTTTACGGGGAGGGTGCTCTTTTCGATGACTATCTTGGACGATTCCGAAAACGCGAGGATCTGCCGGGCGGTCTTTTCCCAGTACTGGAGGTCGGCCGCCATCCCTGCCCCGAGCCCGAAAGCCTTGGTTGGCGTGTTCACGCTGACGAAGATGATGTCGTTCTCCCGGATCCCCGCTTCGATGTCCGTGCTGAAGAAGAGATTCCGCCCGCGGGCTGCGGCAACCAGTTGATCCAGCCCCGGTTCGTAGATAGGCAGTTCGTCGGAATTCCAGGCCGCAATCCGCTCGGGGTCGATGTCCACCACGGTGACCCGGCAGTGAGGACACTTGGAGGCGATCATGGCCATGGTGGGGCCGCCGACATAGCCGGCCCCGATGCAGAGAATCTTCTTTGCGGAAGTCATAGCGTCCTCGTAATCAAGGGAAGCCCCATCAGACCAATTTCCGGAAATAGGCGATGGTCTTTTCCAGCCCCTCGGCAAGGGGGACCCGGGGCTCCCAGCCGAGTTTTTCCCTGGCCAGAGCGATGTCCGGCCGCCGCTGTACCGGGTCGTCTTGCGGTAGCGGCAGGAAGACGATCCGCGAGGGGGAGTCCGTTATCCGGATCAGGGTCTTCGCCAGTTCCAGGATCGTGAATTCTTGAGGGGCGCCGATGTTGACGGGACCCGTGAAGCCCTCCGGGGAGTTCATCATCCGGATCAGGCCTTCGACCAGATCGTCCACATAGCAGAAGGATCGGGTCTGGGCCCCGTCGCCGTAGATGGTGATCTCCTCCCCTTTGAGGGCCTGAACGGTGAAGTTGCTGACGACGCGCCCATCGCGGACGGCCATCCGTGGTCCATAGGTATTGAATATCCTGACGATCTTGACATCAACATGATTCTGGCGGTGATAGTCCATCATCAGGCATTCGGCGGCCCGCTTCCCTTCGTCGTAACAGCTCCTGATCCCGATCGGGTTGACTCGGCCCCAGTAATCCTCCCTCTGGGGATGGACCTCCGGATCGCCGTACACCTCGGAGGTGGAGGCCTGCAAGATCCTGGCCTTCACCCGCTTGGCGAGCCCCAGGGTATTGATCGCGCCCATGACGCTGGTTTTGATCGTCTTGATCGGATTGACTTGGTAATGGACCGGGGATGCCGGGCAGGCCAGGTTGTAGATCTGATCGACTTCCAGGTAGATCGGGTTGATGATGTCGTGACGGATGCATTCAAAGCACGGATTTTCAAGGAGATGAAGGATATTGGCCCTGCTTCCGGTAAAGAAGTTGTCGAGGCAGAGGATCTCATGTCCCTCTGCGAGAAGCCGCTCGCAGAGATGGGAACCGAGAAATCCGGCGCCGCCGGTGATGAGAATCCGTTTCATCCTGTTAATCCCCCCTGGCATGCCGTGAATTCCTGTGGTGGGCTTCATCCCCGGCTCGACGCAGCCCCGCGGCCTTGTTTTTCTGGCAATTTTTCTATGACGCTGTTATAAACCACAAAGGGATTTTATCTGTCAATCAATTTATAAATCCGGGCGACTTTTTACATAAGCATTGGCCTTTTCTTTGTATGAAAAAAAACGTTCATCAGCGCCGCGATAAAAAACGGAAAGCATCCATCCGCGAGGCTGGACCTCCCGCAGGAGAACAGCCGGAAACGCGGAAAAGTAGCGGCGGGACGGGGGGGACGCTTTATGTGGTGGCCACTCCGATCGGGAACCTCGATGATATCACAATCCGGGCCATCCGGGTCCTGAAGGAGGTACGCCTGATCGCGGCCGAGGATACGCGGCGGACCAGGATTCTCCTCAATGCGTATCAGATCCTCACCCCTCTGACCAGCCTCTATGATCAGAACGAGGCGAGAAAATGCGGACTGCTTATCGCGAGACTGCAAGGGGGGGAGGATGTGGCCTATGTTTCGGATGCGGGGACCCCGGGTATCTCCGATCCCGGTTATATTCTCGTCAGGGAGGCGATCTTGCGGGGTATCCGGGTGGCGCCCGTTCCCGGGGCTTCGGCCCTGATTGCCGCCCTCAGCGTGTCCGGCCTGCCGATGGACAGTTTTGTTTTTCACGGTTTTTTACCCTCAAAGTCCACCAGGCGAAGAGAGCTGCTTACCTCTCTCCTGGAAGAGGAAAAGACCCTCATCTTTTACGAATCACCCCGCCGCCTATTGTCCTCCCTCCACGATATCGGAGAGCTGCTGGGGGGCAGGGAAGTGGTCGTTTCCAGGGAGATGACCAAAATCTATGAGGAATTCCTGAGAGGGCCGGTCAGCGAAGTGATCACCGGACTGGGAGACGGGACGGTCAGGGGGGAGGTGACCCTGATCGTGGCGGGCCGAACCGGGGAGACGCCGGACTGTTCCGATGAGGAACTTCTCCGTCGTCATGAGCAGTTGCGGCGGGAAGGGGGGCTGTCCCTGCGGGATATGGCAGACCGGCTCGCGCAGGAAACAGGGGTGTCGCGGAGGAGGATCTACCGTCTCCTACTATTCCCTTGAACTGTCGGCGGAGGTGTGATAACTGACAGCGGTAAAATGGAAGTTCGCGGATGTAAAGGAATTCGGCGGATCAGTCGCCGTTTTCATAAGAGGATAGGGGGAGGAGACCATGGGCGTGGCAGGAAGTTTATCCGGGGAAGACAGGAACAGGGTCATGATGATAGAGGGGCGTATACTGAAGCCGGAAGACAGTATCCATGACCTCCTGAATGTGCTGGAGGATGCGCCGCGCTTTCAGGCTGCCGGCCTTCCGGAAGGGAAGACCGGTCCCGACAGGATCTATGATCTCGTGGATGTCGTCGATAGAAGACCGAAGATGGCGCTCGTCGATCCGGGACTGCGTGACGAGATCATGAGAAAGGCTGCGGAGGTTGCGGAAAAGGTCGCCCGCGAGGTCATACCCGGGATTGCCGAATGCGTCATCCGTGAGGAGATCGAAAAACTGAAAAAAGGGGTATGACTGGCTGAGATGAAGGAGTATGCGCGATGATGTGTAAAGGAATGCGTCTGTTGTTGCTTCTTGAGGTGTTTTTTTTCTTTGCCGGTTGCGCCGCGAAGATTCCGCACACGATCGTTCCCGATTACGGCAAGAGGGGAACGAGGCTCGTTGCGGTTATGCCCGTCCAAAATAGCCCTGCCGATCCTGAAATGGCCAGGCTGTTGCGGAACAAGCTGGTCGAGGAACTCTATTTCAAGGGTTATCCAAAGATTCCGCCGAAAGTGATCGACGAGAAGCTGGCCGGAGTTGCCGCCGGCGGCGGGGGTGAGGTCTCGCCTCGGTTGTTGGGCGAAATGCTGAACGTGGACGCAGTCCTGTACACCATATTGAAAGAAGTCGGAACGGCAGTGATTCTTTTCTATGCGCCGACCACGGTGGATGTGGAATTCGAACTGAGGAGCGCCAGAACGGGAGAGAGCCTCTGGCGTGTGCACTATCGGACAACCCATCGCAACTACGGTTTCTTCCGGAAACAGTTGGAATTGAAAACCTCTCAGGTCTTTGAGCCGGCCATTCAGGAGGTTGTCAATAAGGCGCTTTCGACTCTGCCGGACGGCCCGGATGCAATCGGTTCCTGAGCCGCCTCTCGAGGGGGAGATCCGTGAACAAGAAGGTCCTGTTCCTCTTTCTGGCAACCTCCCTTTTCCATGCCGCCTGTTTTCTTCAACAGGCGGAGGCGAGACGGGTGGTGACACTGGCCATCGGGAAGGGCGAGGCCACGGTGACTCTCCTCACGGGGTCTGCAGAAGTCCTGGAAAAGGGAAAGTGGTTTCCCCTGACGCTCAAAGATGCCCTGGGAGAGGGGGATCAAGTGCGCACCGGGGCGGGAGCGCGACTGGAAATCCTGCTTCCCGACAGCAGCCTGGTCCGTTTTGCCGGGGATTCCGAGTTCCGGCTGATCCGGGTGGAACCGGGAGGAACGGCCGCGCCCCGGGAGGAGAAGGTCCATATCGTCCTCGGCAGGGCGTGGGCCAACGTCGTGAAAACCCTGGGAGTGAAGGGAAATGTTGAGGTATCCTGTGATTATGCGGTCGCCGGAGTTCGGGGGACTATTTACCGGATGAATGTCGAGAAAGACCTCTCGGCCCTGGTCAGGGTCTATGAGGGGACGGTTTATGTAAGCGGCGGCGGGAAGGCGCTGGAAGCGCCGAAGCCGCTCGGACCGCCCACCCGTGTTGAGGGTCCCAAGCCGGTTCCCGGGCCGCACAGGGTGACCATGGAGGAATGGACTCTCATCATCAAGGCGATGCAGCAGGTGAGAATCGGAGCGGACGGAAGACCTGAGAAGCCGAGGGATTTCACCGAGGCAGAGGACAGGGATGAGTGGGTGGACTGGAACAGGGCGAGGGATCGTGGCGGTATCTGATGCTGGTGAGAAGTAGAAAATGAATATTCCGAACCTATTGACGCTGCTGAGAATCATCATGGTGCCGGTCATTGTCATCCTGCTCATCCAGGGCTCATTTCTCAAGGCGCTGATTGTCTTTATCGCTGCGAGCCTTACCGATGCTCTTGACGGATTCCTGGCCAGGGTCCTTCATCAGCAGACCGTCCTCGGTTCCTATCTGGATCCGATTGCCGACAAGGCGCTTCTGACCAGTTCCTTTGTGACGCTGTCCGTCCTGCACATCATTCCGGGATGGTTAACGGTGATTGTCATCAGCCGGGACTTCATCATTCTGCTGGGCATCTCCGTTTTTTCCATCATGTCGATTCCCGTGGAAATCCGTCCGGCTTTCATCAGTAAGATCACGACCGCCCTGCAGCTCGTCACGGTCCTGCTTAGCCTTTCCGTCCTATGTCTGCCCGGCGCTTTCAATGAGATGTGGCTCCTAACACTCTACTGGGTGACCGCTTTTTTCACGATCATTTCCGGCCTGAACTACATGGCGAGGGGCATGAAGCTCATCAACAACGACGCGGGAAAATGATATTTGCCTTGACATCACTGTATTTTCTTGTTAGACAGAGCACCCTCTCGGCGGGAGAATCTCATGCAGGCACGTAGCTCAGGGGGAGAGCGCCATCCTGACGCGGTGGATGTCCAGGGTTCAAATCCCTGCGTGCCTACCACTTTCAATAACCACTCTGCCTTCGCAAGCGGCCAGAGTGATTGGGTATGTTGGATCCGTAATGGCGTCTTGAGCGGGCGGCAGGCATTGGTGAGGGCATCATCGCATAGTGCGGATGCCCTTTCTTCATGGGAAGCGGGATATGGTGCAGAAAATAAAGATTGCCCTGCCGGGTGGAAAAGAGGCTTTGTGTCCGGCGGGGCTTACGGTAGGGGAGGCCCTTGCGGGCGGCCAGGGGGGGAATCTCGCTTCAACAATGGCGGCTAAGGTGAACGGGTTGCCGGTCGACCTGAGCCATTCTCTTGCCGAAGCTGCCGCCATCGAGCCGATCGATGTCGCTTCGTCGGAGGGCCTTTCGATCCTCCGTCACAGCATGTCCCATGTCATGGCCCAGGCGGTACAGGAGACCTTCGCAGGTGTTCAGGTCGCTATCGGTCCCGCCATCGAAGACGGTTTCTATTACGATTTTGAATATGCCGAGGGTTTCACCCCGCAGGATCTCGAGCGGATCGAAGCCCGGATGCGGGAGATCGCCGCAGCGGATTGCCCCTTCGAACGGCGTGAGGTGAGCCGCGAGGAGGCCGTTGAGCTTTTCCGGAGCAAAGGGGAACACTACAAGGTCGAACTCCTGAACGACCTGCCGGCGGACGTCAAGACGGTCAGCCTCTACAGCCAGCACGGCTACATCGATCTTTGCCGCGGGCCTCATGTCCCGTCGACTGGAATGATTAAAGCCTTTAAGCTCCTCCATGTGGCCGGCGCCTACTGGAGGGGAGACGAGCGCAACAAAATGCTCCAGCGCATCTACGGGACCGGCTTCGCGACGCAGGAGGCGCTCGAAGAACATCTGCGGCTCCTGGAAGAGGCGAAGAAAAGGGACCACCGCCGTCTCGGCAGGGAACTGGACCTTTTCCAGCTCAACGATGAGATAGGCCCCGGGCTCGTCATCTTCCATCCCAAGGGGACCCTGCTGCGGACCATCATCGAGGACTGGGAGAAAAAGGAACACCTGAAGCGGGGCTATGACCTGGTCATCGGCCCACAGATTCTCAAGGTAGACCTCTGGAAACGGTCGGGTCATTTCGATCATTATCGGGAGAATATGTACTTCACCGATGTGGATGAGCAGACCTATGGGATCAAGCCCATGAACTGCCTCTCCCACATGCTGATCTACAAGGCGAAGATCCGCTCCTACCGCGACCTGCCGTTGCGCTATTTCGAACTGGGAACGGTTCACCGCCACGAAAAGGCGGGGGTGCTGCACGGTCTCATGCGGGTGCGCCAGTTCACGCAGGATGACGCCCACATCCTCTGCACGCCGGCTCAGCTCAACGGCGAGATCCGGGCAATCGCCGATTTCGTCGGTTATGCGATGGGTATCTTCGGCTTCGAATACGAGGTGGAACTCTCCACCCGCCCGGAGAATTCCATCGGTTCGGATCAGGACTGGGAGCTTGCCACCGCGGCCCTCGAGGGAGCGCTCAGGGACGGCGGCATGACCTATGAAGTGAACGAAGGCGAGGGCGCCTTCTACGGACCGAAAATCGACTTCAAGCTGAAGGATGCCCTGAAGCGGAAGTGGCAGTGTGCGACCATCCAGTGCGATTTTACCCTGCCGGAGCGGTTTGACCTGAGTTATATCGGCGAGGACGGCGAGAAACACCGTCCGGTCATGCTCCACCGGGTGATCCTGGGGGCCATCGAGCGGTTCATGGGGGTGCTGATCGAACACTACGCCGGCGCCTTCCCCCTCTGGCTGTCGCCCGTGCAGGCCGCTGTGCTGACCGTGACGGACAACCATATCCCCTACGGGAAGGAAGTCAGGATGCGTCTCGTCGAGGCAGGCATTCGGGCGGAGGGCGATTTCCGGAATGAAAAACTGGGCTACAAGATCCGGGAGGCGCAGCTGCAGAAGACGCCTTTCATGCTCGTGATCGGCGATCGGGAAGTGGCCTCCGGCCAGGTTTCTCCGCGGCAGCGGGACGGGAAAAACTTAGGTTCCATCGGTGTGGAGGCGTTCATTGCCCTTGTCCGCGGGCAGTCTTCACAGTTCAAATAGTTTGTTTACATGTCTGGAGGTGACCCATAGCTAAGGATTTAAGGATCAACCGTGAGATCAGGTCTTCGTCGGTCAGGGTAATTGATGTGGAGGGAAACCAGTTAGGGGTCATTTCTCTGGCGGACGCCCTGGCGGAGGCGGCGAAGGCGGGTCTGGATCTGGTGGAAGTGTCGCCCACTGCGGCGCCGCCGGTCTGCAGGATCATGGATTACGGAAAATTCAGATACCAGCAGAGCAAGAAGGTTCAGATTTCCAAAAAGAGCCAGACGGTCATTCAGGTCAAGGAGATCCGTCTCCGGCCCAAGACAGAGGAGCATGACCTGGAGGTCAAGATCAAGCACATCCGGAAGTTTCTTGAGCAGCGCAACAAGGTCAAGATCACCATGATGTTCCGGGGGCGTGAAATTGCCTATACCGAGCTCGGCAGGAAGATCATGGAGGACATCAAGGAGACCCTTGCGGATGGAGCAGCGATCGATCAGCACCCGAGGCTGGAGGGGAGAAACATGATCATGATTCTCTCGCCGAAGAAGTGAGGGGATCCTGCCGGGAAACAGGGCTATTCGCAATGTTGTTGTATTCAGGTTGGAAAATATTTACGCCTGAACCGACCGAAGATTCAGTATCTTTAGAATAGGGGTGATGGAATGCCAAAAATCAAAACACATCGCGGCGCGGCGAAACGTTTTTCCGTGACGGGAACGGGGCGGATCAAGAGGAGCAAGGCCAATGCCAGCCATATCCTGACGCCGAAAACGACAAAGCGCAAGAGAAACCTGAGAAAATCGACCATTCTCGATAAGACGAATGAAAAGGCGATAAGAAAACTGATTCCGTATCTGTAGGAGTGAGGAGCGAGGAGTGAAGAGTGAGGAGTGTTTTCACCTCACACCTTACGCCTCACATTATAAAGATGAGGAGATAAAAGCAATGCCGAGGGTAAAGAGAAGCTTGACGGCTCACAAGAAGAGAAGGAAGATCCTCAAGGCGGCCAAGGGGTTTTTCCTGTCAAGAAACCGGCTGTTGAGAACGGCCACGGAAGCCGTGAACCACGCGATGGCCTATGCCTACCGGGACAGACGGGTCAGAAAACGGGACTTCCGGAAGCTGTGGATCGCACGGATCAGCGCCGCTGCGCGCCTGAACGAGATCTCATACAGCCGGCTGATCGATGGGATGCACAAAGCGGGTGTCGAGATCGACAGGAAGATCCTCTCCGAGCTTGCCATTCATGATCCCCGCGGTTTTTCCGAAATCGTGACCATCGCAAAGGGTGAGCGGACGGCATGAGGGAAGATCTGAAGGCGCTTCGGGAGCAGGCGGAAGCCGGGCTCCGCAAGGCCGAAACGGAAGAGGAACTCCAGGAGATCCGCACCCGTTATCTCGGCAGGAAGGGCCTTCTGACCGCATTGCTGCGCAACATCGGGAATGTGCCTTCCGAAGAAAGGCCCCAGTTCGGCAGGCAGTGCAATGAAGTCAAGGAGAGCCTTTCCGCCGGGATCGATCAGCTTCTTGCCGGGCTGGCATCCTCAAAAAGGGAAGCGCTCCTCCAATGCGAGAGGCTCGATGTCACTCTCCCCGGGAGGGGCGTCCGGCATGGCCGTCTCCATCCGGTGACGCAGGTCAGGGAAGAGATCTGCCGCATCTTTGCCGGTCTTGGATTTTCGGTGGTGGAAGGTCCGGAAGTTGAATTGGATTACTATAATTTCGAAGCGCTGAATATCCCCAAGGACCATCCCGCACGGGACATGCAGGATACCTTCTATGTTGAAGACAACATCGTCCTGCGCACCCATACCTCTCCGGTCCAGGTCCGGATCATGGAAAAGAGAAGACCGCCGGTGAGAATCCTCTCCCCCGGCCGTGTTTACCGCCGCGACTCGGACATCTCGCACACCCCCATGTTTCATCAGATCGAAGGCCTCCTCGTCGACAGAGGGATCACCTTCGGCGATCTCAAGGGGGTGCTGACCGTTTTCCTCAAACAGGTGTTCGGCGAGGACACGGCGCTCAGGTTCCGCCCCAGTTTCTTTCCCTTCACGGAACCGAGTGCGGAGGTCGATATCCGGTGCGTCATGTGCAGCGGCCGGGGTTGCCGGGTCTGCGGTCAGAGCGGCTGGCTGGAGATCCTGGGATCCGGCATGGTCGATCCCGAGGTGTTCAAGAACGTCGGTTATGACCCCGAGGAATTCACCGGTTTTGCCTTCGGTCTCGGTCTGGAGAGGATCGCCATGCTGAAATTCGGGATCTCGGATATCCGACTATTTTTTGAGAGCGATATGCGGTTCCTGGAACAGTTTTGATTTGTCCGGGAATCCGCACCTTGCGCCGGTTTCCGTTGAAGCCGCCGAGAGAAAGCCCCTATGTTAGTCAGTCTGAAATGGCTTAGAGATTATGTGGACGTGGATGTGTCGCCGGAGGAACTGGCCGAACTGTTGACCATGGCCGGTCTGGAAGTGGATTCCCTGGATAGGACCGGCCCCGCCTTCAGCGAAGTCAGGGTGGCAAAGATACTCTCCGTCAAATCCCATCCCGATGCCGACAATTTATCCCTCTGTGAAGTGACCACAGGAGAGGCAACCTATCCTGTGGTCTGCGGCGCCGGGAATATCAGCGTCGGCGACACCGTCCCGCTGGCGCAGGTCGGAGCGACCCTGCCGGGCGGATATGTCATTCGGAGTTCGAAGATTCGCGGCGAGGCCTCCGAGGGGATGCTCTGTTCCGAGGAGGAACTCGGGGTCGGCGGCGACGCCTCGGGGATCATGCTTCTCCCGTCCGATCTGCCTCTGGGAGAAGACCTGGCGGAGGCGCTCGATCTGCGCGACACGGTTCTCGATATCGGCGTCACCCCCAACCGCCCGGATTGTCTGTCCATCATCGGAGTGGCCCGCGAGGTGGCGGCCATTACCGGGAAAGAGCTGCGCTATCCCCCCTCCGGCGTGATGGAGACCGATGAGGATATCCGCGGGGTCACCTCGGTCTCCATCCTCGATCCGGATCTGTGCCCCCGTTACACGGCCCGGATCATCAAAGGGGTGCGGATCGGCCCGTCGCCTTTCTGGATGAGGCGGCGGCTGGAGGCGGTGGGGCTTCGCTCAATCAACAATATTGTGGATGTGACCAACTTCGTCATGGTGGAGATGGGCCAGCCCCTGCATGCCTTCGATTTTCGCTTTCTTGAAGAAGGGAGGATCGTGGTTCGGAGGTCCCGGGAAGGGGAACCATTCGTTTCCCTCGACGGAAAGGAAAGGACCCTGCGGGCCGACACGCTGATGATCTGTGATGGCGTCAAGCCGGTGGCCGTCGGCGGGGTGATGGGCGGACTCAATTCCGAGGTCCAGTCGGATACGGAGACGATCCTTCTGGAGAGTGCCTATTTCGACCCCTCCTCCATTCGCAGGACCTCGCGGGCGCTGGCCATGGGAACCGACGCCGCCTTCCGGTTCGAACGGGGGATTGATCCGGAAGGGGTGATCCGGGCGCTCGACCGGGCGGCCAGTCTCATGGCGGAGCTTTCCGGTGGAACGGTCTGCGCAAATGCGATCGATCAGTATCCCCGGAGGGTTGAGACGGCGTGCGACATCCCCCTGCATGTGCAGCGGGTGCGCGATATCTTGGGTACGGCTGTTCCCGAAGCGGAGATGATCCGCATCCTCGAATGCCTGGAGATGGCGGTCGAGCCGACCGGCGATGGAGAGGGGGCTTTCAAGGTGACTCCCCCGACCTGCCGGGTGGATATCACGCGGGAGATCGACCTCATCGAAGAGATTGCCCGTCTGTACGGATACGGCAGGGTGCCGGTGACCCTGCCTGCGGTGTCCGTTGATGCCGGAATCACGGACGGCAAGAGAACGGTCGAGGAGCGGGTGCGGGAAATCATGACCGGCGCCGGCTATGGGGAGGCGATCAACTACAGTTTCATTGCACCGGAGGCCGTCGATCAACTCGGGCTCGGCGAAACGGACGAGCGGCGTTGCCAGGTCAGGATCAGAAACCCGCTGACGGAAGAACAGGCGGTCATGCGGTCCACCATGATCTACAGCCTTCTACTCAACGCCAAAAGAAACGCCGATGTCGGCCGCTTCGATCTCAAGATATTTGAGGTGGGCAGGACCTTCATCAGGCATGAGGAGGGGAAGCAGCCCCTGGAACAGAACCGGATGGCCTGTCTCATCACGGGACTGCGTTACCAAGACCGCTGGCATTCCCGGGATCTGCATGCAGATTTCTATGATATGAAAGGATGTGTGGAAAACATCCTTGATGCGCTTCGGATACCCGCTCCGTCATTCAAGTCCGGCATCCGTGAGGCCTTTCTGCATCCGGGGAAATCCTGCGGCGTGTTCAGCGGGAACGAACCGGTCGGCTTTCTGGGAGAGATTCATCCGGATGTCCTGTCCCGCGTGGATCTGACCGGTCCGATTGTGGTATGCGAACTGGATCTGGATCGCCTAACAGAATATTATTCCGCAAAGGCGCCATTCCGCAGCATTCCCCGTTTTCCGTCGAGTTCGCGGGATGTGGCCTTTCTGATCCGCCGCGAGTTGGAGGCGGGAGAACTGCTCCGGCTGGTGAAAGATTTCCCTGAAGAATTACTTGAAAAAGTTCAAATTTTTGATGTATATGAAGGCCAAAACATCCCCGCGGGGATGAGAAGTTTGGGACTGCGGTTTTCATATCGCAGCGCGGAGAGGACATTGACCGATGAAGAGGTGAATGAGATCCACGGCGGGATTGTGCAGAAGATCGTGCAGGCAACGGAGGCATCAGTGAGATAAGAACAGACCAACCTGTAACAACCGGAGGAGGCAGAAAATGACAAAGATCGATATCATTCAGGATGTTTACGAGAAGCTGGGATTTTCGAAGAAAGATTCGGCGCGGATCGTCGAGTCGGTCTTCGATATCATCAAGGACAACCTGACGAGTGGTGAGAAGATCAAAATTTCCGGTTTTGGAAATTTTGTCGTCAAGGAGAAGAAATCCCGGCGGGGAAGGAACCCCCAGACCGGTGACGAGATCGCCATCTCGGCCCGAAGGGTGCTGACATTCAAGTCCAGTCAGGTCTTTCGCAAGGCGCTTAACGATTAATCAGAGCTCGTTTGAATTCTTAATTCTTAAGCGGCGGCACATCAAGGGCTGAGGACTGAGGTCGACATGCATGATGTTGGGATTTGATTATGAACAGGTCGATTCCCGATAAGTCCTATTTCCGGATCGGTGAAGTCAGCCGGTTATTGAATGTCCAGCCTTACGTGATCCGCTACTGGGAATCAGAATTCAAAACGGTCAGACCGATCCGCACCCGATCCGATCAGCGACTCTATCGACGAAGGGATGTCGAGGAGTTGCTGACGATCAGAAAACTCCTCTACGAGGAGAATTTCACGATCAATGGGGCCAGGAAACAGCTCCAGAAGATGCGGTCGGGGGGATTTGCGGCCGCCGGTGATAGAAGGGAAGAGCTCCTTACGGAAATAGAAAAAGGTTTACGGCAGATCAGAGACATCGTCAGTGGATCCTGACTGCTTCGTAAAAATTCGGCGAGTCGCAAGGTCGCCAATCTCAGTAATAAAACACAAGGCCGACGGAAACCTTCCGGTTTCATATCGGCCTTTTTTTATCGACTGCATCCTGCCCGCCGGAAACCGGAAGGGAGACACGCGGCTGCATTCCCGAAGTTACTTCTTGTTTGCCCGCTTGGAGGCCTTCAGCGGATTGACTTTCTGCGCCACATCTTTGACGTCCGTCTTCAGATGGGAGGCCGTCGGGCATTTTCCGGTCCGCCATTTTCCGGCCGGATCCGGATAAACCCGGCAATACGTGCCCGTTTCACACTCGATAACCTTGTTGCATCCTTCACATTTGTCGATGATTTCGTGACAGCTTCCCCCGTTGAATCCGCAGCCCTTCTTCGTCATGAAGCCGCACTCTGCACCGCTCTTGATGGTTTGACAAATCATGTTAATCTCCTCCTCGACGGATCAGTTTTTATTCTAAAAAAACCGACCCGCTTCCAATACCAAATTCATGGCCAAGTCGGGTCGGTTATTCCCTTCCTTAAAGGTGCGCTTTGCTATCAAAAATAATACTGTCTGTCAAGAAAAAAATGTGAAAAAAATGCGTATCTCGGCTGTGGCCCCCGTCCCGTTCACGCATCATGTCTGGTCGGAATCTCATAAATATTGATGTGACCATGAGGGCAATGGATTGACTTCACCGACCAATCATGTTAGGCAACGCCATCGATAGGTCCCGGAACACACTTTTGTTTTTCCGCAGGGGAATCTCTCCGGTCAAGATCCTCTACTGAATTACTGTCTTGTGCAGGGTGCTGTCCATCTGATATGGTAAAGATAAGGACATTTGATATCGCGAACAGGCTGGGAATTCATGCCAGGGTAGCCGCCAAACTGGTTGAAACGGCCAATCGCTTCCAGGCGGAGATCTTCCTGGAGAAGGACGGGGTCGAGGTCAACGGGCGGAGCATCCTGGGCATCCTAACCCTGTTTTGTCCCCGGGGGAGCCGGTTGACGATTCGTGCAGAGGGCGCCGACGCGGAAGAGGCAATAGAGGCCTTTGCGCGGCTGATTGCGGATAAATTCGGGGAAGTGTAACGGTGCGGCGGTCATGACCGTTGTCCGATCTGTGGGGATAGAGGATTTCATGGGTGAGGATGATCTGAAAGAAACTACCGTGATGAAGGGGATCGGCGTTTCACCAGGCGTTGTCATCGGCAAGGCTTACCTTTTCGACCGCAGGGATGCCCAGGTTCCCCTTTACAAGCTGAACGATCCATCCCTGATCGCCGGAGAGATCAGGCGTTTCAGAAAGGCCCTTAGGGAATCGGAAAAACAGCTCCTCGAGCTGAAGAATCAGCTCAGCGATCTGGGCGGGGGGATGCAGCCGCTCTACATCATCGATATCCATATCATGATTTTGCGGGATCGGAAATTCGTCGACCGTACCATCCGGAATATCCGGGAAATGTCTGTCAATGCCGAATGGGCTGTGCGGATGACCATCGACAAATATCGGGAGATCTTCGACAGGATGGAGGACGATTATCTCCGCGGGCGCATCAGCGACATCCAGTACGCCGGGCAGCGGATTATCACCAATCTCGGCGAAAAAAACCTGACGGTCGTCGAGATGGGGGAAGGGTTCGTCATCATCGCCACCGACCTGTCGCCCGCCGACACGGCCCAGATGAAGATAGACCGGGTGCTCGGATTCGCCACGGACATGGGCGGGAAGACCTCCCATACGGCGATTGTGGCCCGTTCGCTCGAGATCCCTCCGTGCTGGGCTTGGAGAACATCACCCGGTCTGTCCAGACCAACGATTACATCATCATAGACGGTTCCGCCGGGGTTGTGATCGTCTGTCCCGATCCGGAGGTCAGAAAGCGCTACGAAGACAAGAAGCGGCTGTATGAGGAAGCCCAGGACGATCTGCTGGATTACGCCAAACTGCCCGCAGTGACGAAGGACAACTACAGTGTGGAAATCGGCGGCAACATCGAATTCATCGAAGAGATCCCTTCCGCAATTGCCCACGGGGCGGACGGGATCGGGCTTTACCGGACGGAGTTCATCTACATCAATCGGAAGCAACTCCCCGACGAGGAGGATCATCTCGCCCATTATCGCTCCGTGGTCGGTGTCGAGGGCCTTTCCTGGTCGACCATCCGCACCTTCGACCTGGGCGGCGACAAGTTTTTCCCGAACGCCAAGACTTCCCGTGAATTGAACCCGCAGCTGGGGCTTCGGGGCATCCGGTTCTCCCTGAAGGAGGTGGAACTCTTCAAGGTCCAGCTCCGGGCGATCCTCCGGGCGAGCGACCGGGGGAAACTCCGGATCATGTTCCCGATGATTTCCGGTATCGAGGAGATCCTTGAGGCTAAACGGATCTTTTGCGAGGCGAAAAATGAGCTGCTGAAAAGAGGGATGGCTGTAGGGAACGATATCGAAATCGGGGTGATGATCGAGGTCCCTTCAGCGGTGATCGTTGCCGAGGAACTGGCCAAAGAGGTGGATTTTTTCAGTATCGGAACAAATGACCTCATCCAATATGTTCTGGCGATTGACCGGATCAATGAAAGAGTTACCTACCTGTATGAACCACTCCATCCGGCCGTTCTGAGCCTGATCAAACAGGTCGTGGATATCGGGCACAAAGCCGGTATCCGGGTGGCGATGTGCGGGGAGATGGCGGGGGATCCGACCTATACAATGATCCTGTTAGGACTGGAAATCGACGAGCTGAGCATGAATCCGCTGGCCATCCCCCGTGTGAAAAAGATCATCCGGGGGTCTACGTTGAAGGAGTCGAAGACCCTCCTGAACAAGGTAATGACACTTTCCTCCTCTTCAGAAATCCGGGCGCTTGTCGAGGCGACCATGCAGAAACGCTTCCCGGAGGAATTTCAGGTGAACGGCCAGTAAAAACCAGGACGGGAGAGACTTTCATGCGGCTACAGACAGCCCTGAGGATTCTGCATGCATTTTTGGAAACGGGGAGGGCTTGAGAGGGATCATGTCCTTTCTGTCGGCAATCAGATCATGGACCACGGAGATCGGCGTCTACCACGCGGGAAGTCTCTACCCCGAGGACAATTTCCCCCTCTCCTGGCTAGTCAGAAAGGCGCTCTCCAAGGTCAGGATTGCCGATGAGACAGCGGAGGATATGAAGTCGCTCTCGGAAAAGGGCGTGGTCGTCTATGCCCTGAAGAACAAAAGCCAGATCAACAGCCTCATTCTCCGGGATCTCTCCGTGCGTAAAGGGATCCCGCGGCCCGTTTACTGTCACGGCATCAATATGCTCACCTGGCAGCCCTTTTTTGCGGCCCTCCGGGTGATCATGTCCCATCTTTCCCGGCGGATCTTCAAGAGGGCCGATCTCGATCCCGTAAGGAAGAACTATCTGAAAGAGCTCACGCGGAGAAAGAAGAGTTCCATCATCCATCTCGGGTACTCGGAAATCTTTGAAAACCCCTTTGTGGAGGAGGCGCTGTCCCAGTTGATGGAAGTTCAGGAAACCTCCGACGTGCCGATATATCTTTGTCCGGAACTGATCACCTACGGGCGGCGAAGGGAAAAAGAAAAAGAAAGCCTGATCAACATTCTCTTCGGTCAGACCGACACGACCGATCCCCTGCAGCGGGTCGTCACCTTTCTCAGGTATTCCAACAAGGCCTCCGTAGCCTCCGCCGAGCCGGTCAATCTGGCGGAGTTCATGAAGGCCGGGGAGGGACTATCCCGGGAGGAACTGATACGGCAGCTCCGCGGGGAGCTGATTGCCCGGATAGATGAGGAAAAGGCGGCGATCGTAGGGCCGATCCTGAAGTCACGGGAAGAGATCATCGGGATGGTACTCAGGGACAAGGGGCTCGTGGCCTTCATGGAAGAGACGGCGGTGAAGGAAAATAAGGGGAAGAGGGATTTCCATGCCGTCCGGAAGGAGGCGAGAAAATATCTGGACGAGATCGCCTCCGATTACAATGAGATCTTCATAGAGATCTGGGAGAAAATCCTCACCTGGCTTTGGAACAACATCTACGACGGCTTGGTGGTGGACGTGGAAGGCATTGCGAAGATTCGTCAGGTTTCTAAGAAGATGCCCTTTGTCATCATCCCGTGCCACCGGAGCCATATCGATTATCTGCTTCTTTCCTACATCTTCTTCAAGAACAACATCCAGATGCCGTTCGTGGCGGCCGGGATGAACCTCTCATTCTTTCCTATGGGCTATATCTTCCGGAAATCGGGAGCCTTCTTTCTGCGCCGGGGCTTCAGGGGAAACGAACTCTATGCCGAGGTCTTTACCCGGTATGTCAAAGTATTGCTGAAAGAGGGGCTGCCTCTGGAATTCTTCATCGAGGGCGGACGCAGCCGGACGGGAAAGATGGTGATGCCCAAGTATGGTCTTCTTTCCATGATCATCCAGGCCTATCAGGAAAAGGCCTGTGAGGATCTGGCGGCGATTCCCGTCTATATCGGCTATGACCGGGTGATCGAGGAGAATGCCTACCTGAAGGAACTTGGCGGCGCTCCCAAGGAGAAGGAGAAGGCCACGGAGATGATCAAAAGCGGCAAGCTGCTCCGGAAACGCTACGGGCGCGTTTACATGAACGTCGGGGATCCGATCCTTCTCAAATCCTATATGGCCGAGCAGGAAAAACCCCTCGAAGAGATGACGGTAGCGGAGAGGCAGAGCCTCTACCGCCGGATCGGCTACACGATCGTCCGGGCCATCAATCAGGTCTCCGTGGTTACCCCTTTTGCCCTGACCGCGGCGGGTCTCCTCTGTTACGACCGGAGGGGGATTTCTCTCGGGGATCTCAGGGAGGTCCTTGCGTTATTCCACGATTATCTCTCCACCCGCCGGGTCTCCTTCGCCATGACCTTTGCCGACCGGGAAATGGCGGTCGCAGAGGCGCTGAACCTCTTTGCTCAGTCGGGGCTCATCTCCCGCATGGGGGCGGAAGACGAGGAAGAGGAAATTGAGGAAATCGTCTATTCCCTCGAGGACGACAAACGGATGAATCTCGAGTACTACAAGAACAATATTCTGCACTACTTCCTTCCCGCGATTTTTGTGGCGACCTCCATCCTGACGAGTCCGGAGGATATGATCCCCGTCAACCGGATCAGCGATGATTATTCATTTTTCAAACGCCTGTTCAGGCATGAATTCATTTTTGACGATCAGAAGAAGGATGTGGACGAGGTCGGGGAAACCCTTTCCTATCTGCGCGACCGGGGAATGATCGTGCGTTTCGACAGGGGGGAAAGGGCCTGGATCGAGGTGAAGGGGCGGGGAAGGACCAGTTTGCTTCCCTTTGCGGGTCTCATCCACAACTATATGGAATCCTACTGGGTGGTCGTCCGGGGGTGTTACTATCTCCGGAAGGGGCCGAAGGCGGAAAGGGATTGGCTGAAGTACATCCGGGGTCTTGGGGCGAGGATGTACCGTAAGGGAGAGATCCGGAGGGCGGAAGCCCTGTCCCAGTCCAACTATCAGAGCGCCATAGGGTACCTCCAGGACGTAAACATTATCACTGTGACCGAGGTCCAGGACAAGGGAGAAAAACGGACAACCACACGCTACGCCCTGACGGAAAACAGGGTGCAGATGGAATCCCTGCGTCGCAGGCTGTTCAAGTTCCTCTAACGGGCTGTTGAAAAACGCTCATCTGCTGCGTTGCGCTACAAACCTCATCGCTCAGCGTATTTCCATATACGCCTCGCTCTTCGGTTTTTGCGCGCCTTGCATCTAAGCATTTTTGAACAGCCCGCAAAACAGGTGTTTTTCAACCTTCGCTGGAGTGTCGTTACTTCCTTCCCCGTATCGAATACAAGGCGGACCGTCCCCGATAGACGGCGGCCTTGCCCAGCTCCTCCTCGATTCGGAGCAGCTGGTTGTATTTCGCCAGCCTTTCCGTCCGGGACATGGAGCCGCTCTTGATCTGCCCGCAGTTGGCGGCGACGGCGATGTCGGCCATGCAGGTGTCTTCCGTCTCGCCGGAGCGGTGCGAGATGACCGTGGTGTAGCCGGCTTCCCGGGCGCACTGGATAGTCTCGAGGGTTTCGGTAAGGGTGCCGATCTGGTTGAGCTTGATCAGGATGGAATTGGCCACGCCGAGCTTGATCCCTTTCTCCAGGCGCTTCCGGTTTGTTACGAAGAGATCGTCCCCCACGATCTGGACCTTTCCTCCCAGCGTGTCCGTCAGGAGTTTCCAGCCGTCCCAGTCGTCTTCCGCCAGCCCGTCCTCTATGGATACGATCGGGTACTTGTTCACCAGGTCCGCGTAGAACTTGACCATCTCCCCGGCGGTCCGGTTGGGTTTCTTTTCGGCGGCGAGGACGTATTTTCCCTTGCTGTAGAAGGAGCTGGCGGCCGAGTCGATAGCGATGCAGCAGTCCTTTCCGGGTGCATAGCCGGCCTTTTCGATGGCGGTGGTGATCAGAACGAGCGCCTCCTCGTTGGATTTGAGATTGGGTGCAAATCCGCCCTCGTCGCCGACGGACGTGTTATACCCTTTGGCCTTGAGAACCGCCTTCAGGTGATGGAAGATCTCGGCGGCCATACGGAGGCCCTCCCGGAAGTTCTCCGCGCCCACCGGCATGATCATAAATTCCTGGATGTCCACATTGTTGTCGGCATGCTGGCCGCCGTTGATGATGTTGGCCATCGGCACCGGGATATCGTGGGCGATGATGCCGCCGATATACCGGTAAAGAGGAAGCTCCAGAGCGGCGGCGGCGGCCTTGGCGCAGGCCAGCGACACGCTGAGGATCGCGTTGGCGCCCAGAGCGCTCTTGTTTTCCGTTCCGTCCAGGTCGATCATCTCCTGGTCGATCTCCCGCTGCATTAAACAGTCCATCCCGATGATCTCCGGTGCGATTTTGTCGAGGACGTTGATGACGGCCTTCCGGACCCCTTTGCCGAGGTACCGTTTCTTGTCTCCGTCCCGGAGCTCCAGCATCTCATGTTCTCCGGTCGATGCGCCGGAGGGCACGGAGGCCCGTCCGGTGCTCCCCGAAAGCAGGGTGACCTCCGCCTCAACGGTCGGATTACCGCGTGAATCCAAGATCTCCCTGGCGTCGATATTGATGATTTCAGTCATAATGGCCTCCTTATGGTTGGATGATGCATCCATTTTCGGGAATGATGGAAAGGACCGCGGCGGATCATGACCGTCGCCCTAACAGTATTTCTATATCAATCGACAGCGATTTTCAAGGTGATTATCGGCAGGTCCGTGAAACTTACGGAAAGTTCCTTGATAAGCCGGCCGATCTCGGATAGAATTCTCCAACGTTGACGACAGGATCTTTATTTTCCCCGACGGGGACGGGCGATTTCCCCCGAAGGCGCCAGCGATAGGGAAGGGCAGGATAGAAAACGTGGCGAAGAAGGGAACAGCGGAAAAGCCCATCTGCCAGAACAAGCGGGCCAGGATCAATTATTTCATCGACGAGACCTGTGAGGCGGGGATCGCCCTCGTGGGGACGGAGGTGAAAGCCCTCCGCGACGGCCGGGCGAACCTCAAGGACAGCTATGCCCTCATCAAGGAGGGGGAACTCTTCCTCTATGACCTGCATATCAGCCCCTATTCGCATGGAAACCGGGAGAATCACAATCCGCTTCGCATCCGCAAACTACTCATGCACAGGCAGGAGATCAAACGACTTTACGGCAAGTCCCAGGAGAGGGGCCTTGCCCTGATTCCGCTGCGGATGTATTTCCGCAACAGCAAGGTCAAGGTGGAGATCGGCGTCGGCCGGGGGAAAAAGCTCTACGACAAGCGGGAGGACATCAAGCTCAAGGAGGACCGCCGGGTGATGGAAAGGGGCCTCCGGGCGAAGAACAGGGACTCATGAGGGAAGGATCGCCGCCGCCAGGCGGTCATAGACGGAAGGCGCCATGCGGACGGCCTGTCATGACCGGGACGGCGCATAGCAGGAGGCATTGGTTGCATTTTTCCCGGCCGGAACGGAGAATACGGCTTGACTTACAGGGGAAGCAGGCCTATATTCAGAGCGAAAAAGCTCATTACATCGCTTCACATCCATGGGGGCGTCACGGTTTCGACGGGGATGCGTGAAGCTGCATAAGCGTACCGAGGTTCCTGCAGGCCTCGTTAAACAGGCAGGAAAACATAATCGCAGACAACTACGATTACGCTTTAGCCGCTTAGTCGGCTAACGTCTCCCCGGTTTCGCCTGTCGGGCCGGTTTGGGGGCGTCATTCAGGCAGGATAACCGATCTCCCACGCCTGGGGGGGGAGGGGCGAAAACCATCAACAGGATAGCGACTGAAGGATCCTGCTTCCGGGAGCCTTCGAGAGCGAAACTCAAAACAGAAGATACGTACGTAGAAAGTGCAGCGGAAGATTTCCGGACGCGGGTTCGACTCCCGCCGCCTCCACCATGATTTCAAGTACTTAGGTCGTTTTTCCCGTTGTCAGTTCCTTGTCAGTTTTGTCAACGGAAATGATTTTTGCGCTTTGCCTGTAAACCGACCTCAAATCGTCGTCGGTATCCTTCCCCATATAGCGTTCAAACGCTTTATTTGTCTCACTCATGGCGGCACGTTTTATTTCTTCCGGTGAACAGTATTTTCTCAAAGCGCGAACAGATGAATGACGGGTTCCGCCGTAAAGATCAACCTCTTTGATGCCCAGGTTTGAACAGGCTTTCACCCACCACTTGTAAAAATATTTGATGCCGAATGGCGCATTGTCGGCAACTCCTTTGATGCCGGCGCCGTGGCGGAAAAACGGCATAGCGGGGAAGGTGAGGGGAATAGCTTTCAAAATTTCGACATCTTCGGGAATGAGAGGAATAGCTTTATATTCGGTCTTAGAATCGGAAGCGGGAATATAGAGATACCCGTTTCCCGTGTCAATGTTATTATCACCGGCCAAAAAGGAGGCCAAAATCACCGGATAAAAAGAGGCCACTGATTGAGCAGGATGCACTCCGGCGCCTAAACGCCTA
>MICJ01000050.1 GCA_001830835.1 Syntrophobacterales bacterium GWC2_56_13
ATCTGGGCTCTCACACCCGTTTCGACTATACGATGCTCGGCGACGCCGTGAACCTGGCCTCGCGCCTGGAGGGGATCAACAAACAGTTCGGAACCTACACCATCCTGTCCGAGGCCACCTTAGAGCGGATGGAAGGGGCGTTCCCCGTCCGCGAACTCTCCCGGGTCGCTGTCGTCGGCCGGAAAGATCCGGTCAGGATCTACGAACCCCTTTCCCCCGAAGAATTTACAGTCAGGGAGAAGGGGCTAACGTTGTTCGCCGAGGGCCTCACTGCCTTCTACAGGGGGCAGTTTGCCGCGGCGGAAGGGACCTTCACCGGTCTCCGGGATGCAGACTCGGCCGCTGCGGCCTATGCGGAGAAATGCCGTTCCCTGCTCGCTCATCCCCCCGAGGACTGGGACGGGGTGTGGGTCGTGACCAGCAAATAAATGGGGACAGATCTATTTTTCAAGGGAAAATAGATCTGTCCCCATTTATTATTTATTTCTGGTGCGGGCGGATGCTGAGGACCGCGGGCAGGACGACTGAGATCATCAGGGCGCCGACGAAAACGAACGGCCAACGGTATCCCCACCAAGCGGCCAGGATCCCTCCAAAGAACGGACCGGCGGCCATACCCAGACAGGTCATGGATGATGTGAGTCCGTAGGCCTTGCCGTAGCTGTCCGGCGGGATCAGGCGACCCACGAGGGCGTTCATCGTGGGGAGGATGCCCCCCGCCGCCAGGCCGTAGAGGATCCGCAGCAGTATCAGCTGGGCGACGCTCTGCGCCGCGCCGTGTAGGAGTATGCCGAAGGCCGTCAGGAAGAGACTGATCACGAGGATCGTTTTATTGCCCGAGCGGTCGCTGAGGTAGCCAATCCCGCCCGCGGCAAGTGCGGCCGCACCGCCGCTGACGGCGAACAGCAGACCCGTCGTCGATGCCACGCCTCCCTGACGGGGGTCGATCATCGTCTCGATGAAGAGCGGCAGGATGGGCATGACGAAATAAATAGCGAAATGGAAGAAAAAGAAAATAGCCAGCATGGCGGGAAATCCGCCATAGGCTAAGAGGGAGAAAAGCCGGCCGTTTTTCCCGAGGGCCTCTTCCGAAGGCCGGATGAAACGCTCCCGGGCCCCGACGAGGACGAGCGCACCGCCCACGAGGAGGATCCCGCCGCCGATCATGAAGGTAAGCCGGTAGCCGACGGCATCGGCCAGAAGCCCCCCGATCCACGGCCCCAAAGTCATGCCCAAAAAGACCGCCACCTGCATGAGCCCCAGGCTGTACCCCAATTTCTGCTTGGGAACGATAGTGGAGATCATGGCGATTGAGGCTGAAATGGTGCCCGTTGTGGCCCCGGAGAGGAGCCGCAGGAAAAGCAGCTGCCAGACGTTTCCGACGAGTCCCATGGCGAAGGTGATGACGGCGCCGCCGAACATGGCTCGCTCCACCATGATCTTCCGCCCGTACCGGTCCGCGAGCCATCCCCAGAGAGGAGAGAAGAAGGCCATCACGAGGCTGGCGGAGGCCGCCTGGACTCCGGCCCAGACGGGGACGAGGCGTTCGTCGGTGACGCCCAGCTCCCGGATGTAAAAGGGCAGAAACGGCAGGACGAAGGCAAAGCCGATAATCGAAAGCAGCTGGGCAGCGAACATGATATAGAGGGTCTTCTGCCAAGGCTGCCCTCTTTCCAGCGCGGAAGGGTCTTGGGGGCTGTCAATATTCACGAGTCGTTTCCGGTGCCGATGACGGGACAGGTCCACGTTCTGATGGTAAATGCATTCATGGCGGCTTGATAATACCAAATGGAAGGCGTGTCAATCACATTCCGTTCTCATTCGTTCTTGACACGCCTCCCCCTTCTCCCTATACTTCCAGCCGTGTTATAGGGGATTCTCATTCTTGTGAGAGCATCACTTTACTTCCCGCATTGGAGCGACAGGAACGGACTTGCCTTTGGCGAAGAAATTCAACATCGCGCTCATCCAGATGGCGTGCAGCGCCGATCCGAACGAGAACCTGAAAAACGCTGTCGCGAAGATCGAACGGGCGGCGGAAAAAAAAGCGCAGGTGATCTGTCTGCCGGAGCTGTTCCGCTCGGAGTACTTCTGCCAGACCGAGGACACCTCGTTTTTCGATTTCGCCGAATCCATCCCCGGCCCGGCTACGGAGGCCCTCGCCGGGGTCGCCCGGAAGCGCAGGGTGGTGATCGTCGCCCCCCTGTTCGAGCGCCGGGCGCCGGGCATCTACCACAACAGCGCCGCCGTCATTGACGCCGATGGCCGGATGGTTGGACTCTACCGCAAGATGCACATCCCCGACGATCCGGCCTACTATGAAAAATTCTATTTCACCCCCGGCGATCTCGGTTTCCCCGTCTTTGCCACGCGCTACGGGCGGATCGGAACACTGATCTGCTGGGATCAGTGGTATCCGGAAGGGGCTCGGCTCTCGACGCTTCAGGGGGCGGCGATCCTTTTCTACCCCACTGCAATCGGTTGGCATCCCCGCGAAAAAAAGCAGCACGGCCAGGCGCAACGGGAGGCGTGGCAGACGGTGCAGCGCGGTCACGCGATTGCGAACGGCATCTATGTCGCAGCGGTGAACCGGATCGGCCATGAGCGGCCGGCGGGGGGCGGCGACGGAATCGAATTCTGGGGCTCGTCCTTTATCGCCGATCCGCAGGGCGTCATCCTCGTCGAGGCTTCTCCGGACAGAGAAGAGATCCTGCTGGCCGAGGTAGACCTTGATCACCTGGAAGACGTACGTCGCAACTGGCCTTTCCTGCGCGATCGCCGCATCGATGCCTACGGCGGGATCGCGCAGCGATTTCTGGACGAGCAGGCGCCGGGGAAGAAATGAAAGCAAACCAACAGTCACCCCCCGCAGCCCTTGGTTTCCATATGCCAGCCGAGTGGGAACCCCACGAGGCGACATGGATCGGCTGGCCGTGCAACCGCGCCGACTGGCCGGGTAAGATCGTCCCGATCCCCTGGGTCTACGGCGAGATCGTGCGGAAGATCGCCCCCGGAGAGATCGTGCGCATCATCGTCAACGAACGGACACAAAGGAAGGCGCAGCTCCTTCTGGAGCGCGTCGGCGTCGATCCGGTCCGCATCGAATTCTTCACTTTCCCTTTCGACCGCGGGTGGACGCGGGACTCGGGTCCCATTTTCGTCAGGCGCAATGCGCTTCCCCGTGAGGTGGCGATCGCCCGGTTTCGGTTCAACGCCTGGGCAAAATATCCGGACTGGGAAAAGGATGCGCGCACCCCCCTGCTGGCCGCGCGGAAACTCCGGTTGCGGCTACTGCCCGCCAGGATCGGAGAAAAGGACTTTGTCTTGGAAGGCGGCAGCGTCGAGGTTAACGGCAAGGGCACGCTCCTGACCACCGAAGAATGCCTGCTCGATCCGGAGGTGCAGGTCCGCAATCCCGGCCTCGGAAAGAGCGAGATCGAACAGGCCCTCAAGGCGAATCTGGGCGTGAAAAATATCCTCTGGCTGGGAAAGGGGATTGCCGGCGACGATACGCATGGACACATCGACGATCTTTGCCGCTTCGTCAACAAGTGCACCGTGGTGCTGTGCCAGGAAGCGGATCCGTGCGACGTGAACTACGTGCCGCTGCAGGAAAATCGCGAACGCCTGCAGGGGATGAAACTCGAAGACGGTTCGCGCCTCGAGGTGATCCCCCTCCCCATGCCGGCGCCCCTTTATTTCGACGGTCAGCGCCTCCCGGCAAACTATGCGAATTTCTACATCGCGAACGCCGCCGTGCTGGCGCCAACCTTCAACGATCCCCGGGACAGGGTTGCCCTGGGGATCCTCGCGGAGCTGTTTCCGGATCGCCCGGTCGTCGGCATCCACGCCGTCGATCTCGTCTGGGGACTCGGCGCGATCCACTGTCTGACCCAGCAGCAGCCCGCCCTGTGAAGCCTTGAAACGCGGTTATCCTGAAATCATGAACGATCAGCGGCTGATCCGCGAAATTGAGCAGGGAAGATTCCCGGCCGGGGCGCAAGGTTGCCGTCTCGTCTGGAGATATAGCTTGACTTCCCTTGCCGTTCAGCGTAAAAGCAAATCGAATGCCGGGGGGATGCGAGGCGGACGTCCGGGGGTCGGCCGGCAGGATTCGAACATTGACGTGATGAAGCGTAAGGTGAACCGCCAGACTCTTCAGAGTCTCGGCGGTTTTTTTATTTGTCAAACCTTCATGCCCCGGCAGGATCCGGCGCGGCATGAACACCACCTTGACCCATTTCTCCCTTTGTTAGGGGAAAATGGAGGGGCTTTTCGCAAACCATAAGGAGGCGAAGCATGAACAAAAATTTGTATGTGGGGAACCTGTCGCAGAAGGTCACCGAGGACGATCTACGGAACAATTTTTCCGAGGCCGGGGCAGTCGCATCGGCGTCGATCATCAAGGACAAGTTTTCCGGTGTGTCGCGGGGCTTTGGCTTCGTAGAGATGGAAACCGAAGAGGGCGCCCAGGAGGCGATCAAGAAGTTCAATGGCGGCGATCTCGACGGGAAAACTATCTCCGTGAACGAGGCCCGGCCGAAGACGGAGTCGACCGGTCCGCGTCGTGATCAGAATCGCGGCGGCGGCTTTAAAAGCGGCGGAGGCGGAGGCTACAGGGGTGGCGGCGGCCGCGGCAGATACTAACGGACATCCGGCAGCGATGCCGGAGCTCGGCGCTTTGCATTGGTGTTATGAAATGCGCCCGCCGCACGAGAAGATCCTTGTGTGGCGGGCAGGTCCATAGATGTGAGCGGCGTTAGCCGCCCAGTCGGGAAAGGCACATCACCCCAATCAGTTCCTCAGGTTGCTGACCACTCCCACGGTAAGCGGTTTCATCATATTCCAAGCCCTGAAAAATTCATTATCCGATTTCTCCTTGGTTTTCACAAAACTACGGCATTACCCGTAACCCAGCTCCTCCAGGCGCCCCTCGTCGATGCCTAAGAAATGGGCGACCTCGTGGACGACGGTGATCTCGATCTCCCGCTCCAGTTCCTCGATGCTCTCGCACATCTCCTCGAGGGGCTCCTGGAAGACGTAGATCGTATCGGGGTGGAGGGGCGGCGGGGAGAAAAAAGACTGCTCCGGAAGAGAGACCCCCCAGTAGAGGCCGAGGAGCGGCTCGTCCCGGGGATGCCTCATCTCCTCCAGCATTTCCCGAGTCGGGCGTTTCCTCACGGTGAGGAGGACATTTTCCATCCGATCCCGGATCTCCGCCGGGATGCGGTCGTACGCGCGCCGGACGGCCCTGAAAAAATAGCATCACGGCGACCGGAGTCACCGTTTCCAGGGAGCAGGCAGACCTGGGCGGGAAGATATGCGCGGAGCTCCCGATCGAAATCAAGCTCCAGGACTATCGTGATTTGAGCGGGACATCCGATCGCATTGTCGCCATGGGCGTCCTCGAACATGTGGGCTATAAAAATTACCGGAATTTCATGCAGGTTGCCCGGCGCTGCCTGGCCGATGACGGCCTTGTTCTTCTGCATACCATCGGCAAAGAGCTCTCGATAACGACAACGGCGGATCCCTTCATGACAAAATATCTTTTTCCGGGAGGCAATATGCCGTCCATTGCGCAGATCGGCGCCGCTGTTGAAAAGAGTTTTGTCATGGAAGACTGGCACCTGATCGGCCCCGATTACGACAGGACGCTCATGGCCTGGTTTGAAAACTTCGACTCGGGCTGGGATCAATTGAAAGCGAAATACGGCGAGCGGTTCTACCGCCTGTGGAAATACTACCTGCTGTACTGCGCCGGGTACTTTCGCGCTAGGCATGTTCAACTTTGGCAAATCGTCTTCTCGAAGCAGGGCGTCCCCGGAGGCTATGAAACGGTTCGGTGAGGTCCCGTATCACCTTAAGAAAGGGTTCATTCGTTGTGCTCTTCCAAGAGCACCTGGAGCCCACGGGGGTGACGCTCAAACTCAATAGACATCTCACTCTCAGCAAAGTCATAGCGCAGATCGTTAATGACCGCTTTTTCGAGCTGTACGTGCTCGCCCCGCGAAAATGGCTTTTCCCCTGGGTGACGGATAAAGATCTTCCACACGGTTGGTGGGCTAAACCCACCCACGGCAAGTATGTCTGCCAAGTCAAGCTCATGAAGATCGTCAATAAGGAGCCAGCGCGTCCCTCCCGACTCATCGAAGAAGAGTACAATATAACGGCATAGGGAGGCGTCCGCATCGTAAGTCTGCTTGGCGATCACAGGGGTGAAATCCGCTGCCAGGTTGAGCAGAGTAAAGGACATTGCGCCCGCGACGAGTTCGATGTTCTCGCGAATCGCTCGCTGCGCCAGCTTCAGCGTTGCAAAGTCGTTCTCAACGGATATCAAACTCTTGGCAGCGCTATATCCATCAAGACGGGCGGCAGCCCGGTAACTCTTTGCCCAGCGCTGGAAAGCGCCATCGTCACGCTTACTGGCGGAGCAGCGCTCTAACAAAGGGTCCACAAGAGATTTCTGAGATACATCCAATTTCACTGCGAGAGTTAAGTCATCCCTTGCCTTCTCCGTATTGCCTTTCCCGAGATAGACTGTGCCGCGCCCTAAATATAACGTCGCCAATTTGGGTTCCAACTCGATTGCTTTATCAAAGTCCTCCAAAGCCCCACTATAATCTCCTTTCGTGAGACGTTCCGATCCGCGATTCCCATAGGCATGTGCCCAATTTGGCACCCCTAGTTTTATTGCCTTAGTGAAATCAGCTATCGCCTTGTCAGTCTCACAATTTGCACGATATGCTTCACCTCTCAGCATATAAGCCATACTGTGCCGTGGATTCAACTTGATCGCTCTCGTAAAGTCCGAAATCGCTTCCTCTGTGTCACCCTTACCTGCACGCGCCCCGCCACGTCCAAAGTAGGCCTCAGAAGATTTCGGATCTAATTTGATGGCTTTGGTGAAATCGTCAATCGCACCGCTGATTCCCTTTTGAGTTCGCGCCATTCCCAGTCCGATGTACGCCGACGCATTTTTTGCATCCAGTTTGATGGCTCTGTTACAGTCGGCGATGGCGCCTTTCGTGTCATCCAAATTTCGTCGCGCATTTCCACGGCAAACGTACGCAGGGGCACATTTTGGATCCAGTTTGATGCCCATGGTGAAATCGGCAACGGCACCTTTGGCATCTCCACCTGACCGCTTGATATCCCCGCGAGCAAAGTATGCAATCGCCATGCGGGGATCGGATCGGATTGCCCTATTGAGGTCCGCAATCGCGCCTTTATCGTCGCCTTCATGTGAACGGGTTCCGGCGCGTTCGTAATAATCGACGGCAGTTAGTTTCATTTTCATGGTCCTCCTATGCTCTTTTGAACTGGTACGTACAGTTAAGTAAAATGCCCGCAGAATTCATTGTTTAGTCTTCGTCGCCAGCGGTTTACCTCTTTTTCTCCCCCGAGATTCATGACAGCCGTGAGAACGGGATCTATGAAGTCTTGATGCACGAACATCGGGTACAAGCTATGCCAGGGGTAGCGCCCAAGAACAGCCAGAGCATCCGCGAAGGAGATCAATGGCCCGGTCTTGCTCTTGAAGGTGATGCCAGCCGCATCTTCTTTGGTCATAAGCTCCTTGAGAGTAGATTCATCAGTCTTCACCATAAAAGATCGTGTGCCATCCTTAACGCTCACCGACCAGACGCTTATTGATCCTCCTGCGGCTCCAACTTTAAGTATCAACTCCTGCCTGTTCTTTTTCATTTTCTTATACCCTCTATTTTGATCTTTTCCTCTTGTTCGGGAGCAGTCTATCATGGTATCGTTCCATATAACGTAACGGTTATTCACTTTTTTATGAGGGATTGTGATGGCGAAAAAACTGAATTATTATAGAGGATACGGTGAGAAACTGATCAGCCTTTTTGCGAGACTCTTGTTTTCTAAGGAGAGTTATTCACTGACGGAACTGTCCCGAATGCTGGATTGTTCCAAACAGACGGTCATGAGGCTCGTCAACGATATCCGGATGGCCTACGGGGTGGATATTGAAGAAAGTACTGAGCGGAACAGAAAATACTACCGTCTTGTAACGAAAGGGAAATCTACACCTATTATTCCACTGACCGCGTCTGAGCTCAACGCCTTGCATATGTGCAAGACCTTTACCGAGCATCTACTGGGGGAATCCTTCTATAATGAAGCGACCCGTGCACTGGAGAAGACCATCCCCCTGTTATCAGGAGAAGGGAAGTTGCCATCCCGGCATTTTGCTTCCTTCTCCACAGGCACGATTGATTATACCCCCCACCAGGAAAATATCCGCGCCCTGATTGAGGCCATGAGCACAAAGAAAATATGCCGGATTACCTATCAAGCAATCATGCAGAAAAAAGCGAAAACCTACCATGTAAAACCTCTCAAAATCTTTTCATATCGGGATACCATCTACCTTCACGCACGATTGGCCAAGGAACCGGGCAAGACGTACCGGGAACCGAAATTCGATCCATTGCTGGCTATTCACCGGTTGAAAAAGGTGGAAGTGACGGAACGCTGCTTTGAATATCCGGCTGACTATGACTTCAATGAGGTATTCGATAAGAGGTTTGGATTGGTGAAAGAGGACTACTTTGAGGTTGAGATTGAATTGCAGGGATGGGCAGCAGATTACGTGGCGGAAAGAACTTGGAGCCCGGATCAAAAAATTAGCAAGATTGACGATGATAAAATCCGGATTACCTTTTCAGCGTCTTGCGACTCTTTGTCTCTGGCTGCCAATGCAACATCCATAGCTTGGCGTGCTGGCGACAGTTCGGGGCCGTAGGAAAGGGGCGCACATACTGCGACCAAAGCCAGGGGTGCCCTGCGAGCGTGCCGTGTGAGTGGAAGATTGCTATTGTCTTCCTGGCTTCTTTGAGAAACCTTGCCCGCTCTGCCAAAAAAGCGACGTCTGTCCCCTCGGAGGGCCGACGCTGCATACCGAGCCACAGCGGCAAATACTTGTCCAGCAAAACATCGGCGTCTGGCGGATCATAAGTGGTTAAAAGCGCACTGGCAAGGTGCATATCCTCCGGAGGCGTTGCAATATCCATCAGGCGCTTCGCAACGGGTAGGCTATTTTTCATTGTCATCCTCCGGCATAGGAGTGCGCATTAGCGATGAGGGGATCTGATCTTTCTTCATGAGCCCTGCCTGAACTCCGAGTCGACAAAGGGTCCACAGGCGATATGTATAGCCGCTCGGTCAGCCTGAATCACCAGCCTCGATCAGCCTGAAATGCTCCTTGCCTGCGGACTGGAGCCAGTGTCTTCCTTGATGGTGACTTGTATGATGGTCTATAAGCGTCCGGGCAATGTTGGCCGGGTTAGAACCGGCAGTGCATACCGATTTGGCCAAATCCCTTACTTGAGCATAGCGATTATTGTCTGCCTCCTTAAGATTCATCCAGTACCTTGCTTCTCGTGCAAATACATTCAGTGCTTTCTTCACGTCAACGCGTGCAACAACTTTTTCATAAGAGACAGTATGGTCCGGCATGTGATCCTCATTAGCTGCATTGATCAACGTGGTTATTGCACGAATTCCGGCATCACAGAAGCGTGTGAATTTGGCTACATGGTGAATATTCGTGCACCGATCACATAAGTGCCCGGCTAAGTCATGATGGACAAGTTTATTCATCCCCGGTTTTTTAATCTCTTCGAGAACCTTTCGCCTTATGCCGGCTTTCGTATCGGTATTTTTCTTGTCAAAAAGAATCGTTTCCAACAGTTTTGCTTCGGGTAACTTTTTCGGATTCTTTCGGTCTGTCGGCAAGGTCTCCGCCGGGAGCTCTTTCCAGTTTGCAAATCTTTGTATCCACGATTTCTCTGGGATACGCTGGCTTGCCTTCTCAAAGGGTTTGGTAGGGGTAACTCTCTTTTTAGCCATTATATTGTCGAGAATGTCGGCCAGGCTGTCCCCGAGGCCATCGGCAAGAATAAAACCGTCAAGAAGCGTGATCCCAGATTGTCGAAGAAAAGTCCGCCAAGTACCATAAGGACCTGCAAAGCGATAACGGTTCCATGCGTCAGTGCTGAGTCCAAACCGATCGAGGCTCTGTCCTGCTATCCAACGCTTCACGGCTGTTTTTTGCGGTAACCAACGACTGCTTTCATTATTCCCACTGTCGTGAGTTAATGCCGCAGCTACCCAAAGTAATTCGCCGGGGCGAACCCATTTGTATGCTTCTTCGCGGTCCTTTTTGCTTGATCCGCAGTTGCGAACATTAGGCTGTACAAGTCTGAGAATCCAGCATACGATGGTCAGCCACCGCCCATCCTGCGTGCCGTTGGAAAGTCCTGGCACGAGAGCATCAGCAATCCCGTCCGCAATAGGGCGAAAACCGAGTGGGTCACCCCGCCGTTCGCCAAATCGTTCCAGAGGAGCCGTGTAGAACCATTCGTGTTCGATTTTACCCATAAACCTTCTCCATCGCATAGGGGACAAGGGCGTAATCGGGGGACATGACAGATTCCCGGCAGGCCAATTCATTATTTGGTATTATGTACCCGAATTTCCCGAAGATCATAAATCAAGCTGGTCATAAAGGGGCTGCTTTAAAAATCAGCGGGCGAAAACGATATTTGTTCAGATCAACCACCACAAAATGTCCCGGCAATCGATCTCCATGTTTCGCGATCAGCGCTTCCAATCGCGGCCATTTCTCATGTCTTTCCTGGACATCAATGCGAATCAGGATTATTCCACAGGCAGGCTTCTTCAGACGATAAACGAGTTCCCCGAAATCCTTGTCCTCCGTCAACAAGATACGACCTTCAACAAAGGCGTTCTGCAAAACTTCATCATCAGAGATGCCTGCCTGTCGTTCAAGCACATAAGCGACATCGTGACCATCAGCCCGGAGGCTGGCGACGATGCCGGCATCGCAACACTCATCGGCAAGCAATTTCACTTCTTCACCGCCTATCCGAAAGCAATCTGTTCATCGGCAAGATAATCGGCGGCAAACGCCTGGGCTGAATATATATCCTCACGGGTCAGATGTGGATGATCCTTGATAATTTCCTCGATGGTCATACCGCCTGACAGTTTCCTGAGAATATGCTCCACGGTAATCCGCGTGTTCTTGATTACGGGTTTCCCGAACATGATCTTCGGATTCATTTCAATCTTTTCATACGTCTTCATAGATCCCTCCATGCTCCCTGCATACTGCCCTTTCCAATAAGATATTTGTGGCTCACTTTACACTTTTTTCTCTCCATCGTCTCAAAAATCATCATGGATGATCATCCGAATATTGATGTCTTTGTTCTTGATCATCCTGATCCCAATCGCACCCTGAGTTCTTCGATAGCGATTTCTCTTTCGCGGGCTTTCCCGTCGCGGATGGCGTCAACGATAGCCAGCAATTCATAGAGTCTATTGTCTTTCAATGCGGCCTTTGGGACGGTCTTGTACAGGGGCGAGAATTCATAGCCGCGGGTGTCGCCTTCCGGATCCGGCCATACGGGGGGCGGTTCGTTCGGCTGGGCAATGATGTCTTTGAGCGGCGGCGCTGCATATCCCGTAGGAACGCCCCGGGTCAGCCCGCCGTGGTCCGGCGGGAACGCATATTTGACGCCATGAATGAGGAATTCTTCCAATGACTTTTTCAGGGGCTGTCCGCCTTGCGGATGCATCAGACGTGCGGCTACGGCGCGCTTGATGCCGGCATGGACCTCGGAGGCGCTCATGAATAGCTCTCCGGCCACGGATGCATAAGACCACTGGCTTTCACCCAGTGCGACGAGCTTTAAAAGGATATAGATGTCCTGGGGTTTAAGATTCATGGCCATAATATATTCGCAATTCGCGAATAGCGCAAGAAATATTTGGGGTTCATGCGCAAGAGTGATAAAGAACGGTAAACATGGGTCGTGCCATAGCTTAACGGCTATGTCACGCCCCCTGCAATCTCTTTGTTTTCCGATCCTGAGACCCACATGGCCTCTCTCGGATATCACACTTGCTGAAACCGTTCGTTCGTTCCAATCACCCCCTTTCTTTCCCCCTCAAGGGGGACCCGCCACCCGCCCTCGAAAAGATATCTCCTCTCTCTAACTCTTTCCAGTATAGCGCAGGCTGAAGGCTCCGGCCGTCAAGGGTATGCTGTAACCGTCCTTCTTCCCAATGATGAAGGCCGAATAGCGGCGGATGTGGCATTACCCGTAACCCAGCTC
>MICJ01000051.1:0-2443 GCA_001830835.1 Syntrophobacterales bacterium GWC2_56_13
CAGGAGGGACATTTCCCCAGCCATTTTGGAGATTGCTGGCCGCAGTTCTGGCAGAAAAACAGTGTCTTGATCTTTTTCACAGGGGCGCCTCCATCGGGTAACCGGTCTTGTTTCGGATACATACCCTTTCCCCTACCGGACGTCAACCGTAAATCCAAGGCCAACTCATACATGAATACAACATAGCGAAATCATGAATAAATTGTATGAATAGATCAGATTGAGATATGTTATTGATATTTGAAGGTATTCGCCCAGCAAGGACGGGGCCGTGACCGGATGCCAAAAATGCTTGAGTAAACAATCCAATGCTGGTATATTTACACATTGTTATTTCCCTCATTTCTCAACACGAAAGGAACTTGTCATGCATAACCCCAATTTCGGTTCCGGCCCCTGCAGTAAAAGACCGGCATGGAGTCTCGACGCCCTGAAGGACGCCGCGGTCGGACGCTCTCACCGTTCTGCACTGGGTAAGGAAAAACTGGCCCGTTCGATCCAGGAAACCAGGAGGATCCTGGGAATCCCGGATGATTATCTTGCCGGCATCATGCCCGCCTCAGACACAGGGGCCTTTGAAGCCGCCATGTGGAGCCTCCTTGGTGCAAGACCGGTCACCGTCCTCGTCTGGGAGAGTTTCTCGGAAGGATGGGCCACGGACATCGCCAAACAGCTGAAGCTCAACCCCACGATCCTGCGGGCCGATTACGGAAAACTCCCCGATCTTACGGCGGTCAACTGGGACCACGACGTTGTCTTCGTCGCCAACGGCACGACGAGCGGCGTGAAAATACCGCACTGGGACTGGATCACGGCCGGCAGGAAGGGCCTTTCCCTCTGTGATGCAACAAGCGCCGCCTTCGCCATGACCATCGACTGGTCGAAGACGGATGTGACGACCTTTTCCTGGCAGAAATGTCTGGGCGGGGAGGCAGGTCACGGGATGCTCGTCCTGAGCCCGCGGGCGGTGGAGCACCTGGAATCCTACGACCCGCCCTGGCCGCTGCCCAAGATCTTCCGCCTGAAAAAAGGCGGAAAGATCAACCGGGCGATCTTCGAGGGGGACACGATAAACACCCCCTCTTTCCTCTGCGTTGAGGATTACCTGGACGCCCTGAAATGGGCCGATGGGATCGGTCTGGCGGGCCTCATCGAGAAGAGCCGGGCGAACCTCAGGGTCGTGGAAGAGTGGGTCGCCAAAAACGACTGGATCGCATTTCTGGCGGCATCACCGGAGATCCGTTCCAGCACCTCGGTGTGCCTCTCGGTGGTCAGCGACAAGGTCAAGGTTCTGTCGAAGGAGGAGCAAGGGAAATTCCTCAAGGGGATCGCCGGCGAGATGGCCAAAAGAAAGGCGGCCTACGACATGAACTCCTACAAAGATGCGCCTCCGGGATTCCGCTTCTGGTGCGGGCCCACGATCGACCCCGAGAACGTCCGCGCCGCGCTGGAAGAGCTGGAGAAGGTTTACCGGGAAAAAATCACCGCTTTATAAATATCCTGTGGAGGGGATAAATCATGAAGAAGATTCTGATCAGCGACAACCTGTCCGAGGAAGGTATCGAGATATTCAAGAAGACGCCGGGAATCGAGGTCAACGTCAAAACTAAGCTGCCCCCGGAGGAGCTCAAGGCGATCATCAAGGATTACGACGCCCTGGTCATCCGGAGCGCCACCAAAGTCACGCAGGAGGTCATCGATTGCGCCGAAAAGCTCGCCGTCGTCGGCCGCGCCGGGATCGGCCTCGACAACGTGGACATCCCGGCGGCCAGCAAACGGGGGATCGTCGTCATGAACACCCCCGGCGGCAACGCCGTAACCACCGGCGAACATACGATCGCCATGATGCTTTCCCTGGTCCGGAAGATCCCCCAGGCAACGGCGTCCCTTAAGGCCGGAAAGTGGGAAAAAACTAAATTCACGGGGCATGAGTTCCTGAATAAGACCCTCGGGATCGTCGGCATCGGCAGGGTCGGCAGCATCGTCGCTGACCGGGCCCAGGGGCTGAAAATGAAAGTCATCGCCTATGACCCCTTTATCACTCCGGAAGCGGCGGAGAAGATGGGCATCGTCCTGGCGAGCCTGGATGAGATTTACTCACAGGCCGATATCATCACGGTCCATACCCCCATGACGAAAGAGACCAGGGGATTGATCAATGCGGCTGCCTTTGCCCTGATGAAAAAGGGCGTCTACATCGTCAATTGCGCCCGGGGCGGCATCGTCAGCGAGCAGGATCTCTATGACGCCCTGGTCTCCGGCAAGGTCGCCGGCGCCGCCCTCGACGTATTCGAGGAGGAACCTACAAAGAATTTGGCCCTCCTCTCCCTGGACAATGTAATCTGCACGCCCCATCTGGGGGCCTCCACCGACGAGGCGCAGATCAATGTGGCCATCGCTATCGCCGAGCAGATCGTCGCCTACCTGACGACGGGCGAGATAA
>MICJ01000051.1:2472-5730 GCA_001830835.1 Syntrophobacterales bacterium GWC2_56_13
GCCGAACTCCTTACCGCGATCAGACCCTATTTGATCTTAGCGGAAAAGCTCGGCAAGTTCGAGGCCCAGCTCGTCTCCGGGGGGATCAAGGAAGTGGTCGTCGAGTATAGCGGGGAGATCCTCAACTACAACGTCGCCCCGATCACCATCTCTCTGCTCAAGGGACTCCTCACCCCTATCCTTAACGAGAGCATCAATTACATCAACGCCCCGTTCATCGCCAAGGAAAGGGGGATTAACGTCATCGAGGCGAAGAGCAGCGAGATGAAGGACTACACGAGCATGATTTCAGTGACCATCAAGACCGCCAAGGGCGAGATCTATGCCGCCGGCACCATCTTCGGACGTCAGGATCCGCGGATCGTGAGGATCAATAAATTCACGGTCGAGGTCATCCCGGAAGGGCGAATGTTTATCATGTTCAATTACGACAAGCCCGGCGTCATCGGCAACATCGGCACAACCCTCGGCCAGAACGGCGTCAACATCTCGCGTCTCCACCTGAGCCGCGAACAGATCGACGGCCAGGCGCTGGTCGTCCTGAGTACAGATAGCGCGGTCTCCGCGGATGTGATCGAAAAACTCCGGAAACTGCCCCACGTGATCTCGGTCGCCGATCTTGAGATGTGAAGACCTTGGCGTCTTCGCAGATATAATCAGGTTGGGAGAACTTTCAATGGCAAACGTAGTTGTAGTGGGAACCCAGTGGGGTGACGAAGGGAAGGGAAAGGTTGTCGATATTTACGCGGAAAATGCCGACGTGATCGCCCGGTTTCAGGGTGGAAACAATGCCGGCCATACCCTGGTGGTGAAGGGCGAAAAGACCATCCTGCACCTCATTCCCTCCGGCATTCTCCATGCCGGGAAAATCTGCATAATCGGCAACGGGGTAGTTGTGGATCCGCCAGTCCTGCTCGAGGAACTGGAAAGCCTCCGCAACCGCAACCTCTTACCGGAGAGCACCCGGCTGTACATAAGCGAGAGGGCGCACCTCATCATGCCCTACCACCGGCGTCTCGACGTCGCCAGGGAGGCGCACGGCGTCGGCAAGAAAATCGGCACCACCGGCCGGGGCATCGGACCGGCCTATGAGGACAAGATCGCCCGGGTCGGCATCCGTGTGTGCGACCTCATGGACGAAGAGATCTTTCGGGAAAAGCTGAACCGGAACGTCGAGGAGAAGAATTTCTATCTCACGAAGCTTTTCGGGGAGGCGCCGATAGACGGACAGGCGATCTGCGATGAATACCGGGCTTACGCCGAAAGGATCCGACCCTATGTCGCCGATTGTTCTCTGCTCCTGCACCGGGAGATCAGGAAAGGTCGGAAGATCCTCTTCGAGGGCGCGCAGGGGACCCATCTCGATATCGACCACGGCACGTATCCGTATGTGACCTCCTCCAATACCGTCGCCGGCAACGCCTGCTGCGGAACGGGCGTGGGACCACTGGCCACCCGGTCGGTGATCGGTATCTGCAAGGCCTATACGACGCGGGTCGGCGAAGGACCCTTCCCGACGGAACTCCAGGATGAAACCGGCGCCCGACTCCAGCATGTAGGGCAGGAATTCGGCGCAACCACAGGCCGCAAGCGTCGCTGCGGCTGGCTCGACATGGTCCTGATCCGTCATGCCGTCCGCGTCTCCGGCATCACCGGCATCGCCCTGACCAAGCTCGACGTCCTGACCGGCATCGAGAAACTGAAGATCTGCACCGGCTACCGGACGGAAAAGGAGGAGTTTACCGAATCCGTTCCCACAAACCTGCTTCTCCTCAACAGGTGTCAGCCTGTCTACGAAGAGTTGGACGGCTGGACGGAGGATATCCGGGGGGCAAGGCGGATCGAGGATCTGCCCCGGAATACGAGGCGATACGTGGCGAGACTGGAAGAACTGGCCGACGCCAGGCTGGTCCTCGTCTCCGTCGGCCCTGACCGGGAAGAGACCATAATCCTGGGCAATCCCTTTGCCGGCTGACGGGAAGAGGCTCGCGTGTTTCCGCTTGACAATAAAAGTCTCTCCCTGCTATGAGAGCGGACTTTGAAATTACGGGTCGTTAGCTCAGTCCGGTAGAGCAGCGGACTTTTAATCCGTTGGTCGTGGGTTCGATTCCCATACGACCCACCAAGTTAAATCAAGGGGTTGCAGCTTTCAAGGCTGTAACCTTTTGTGCTTTTTGGGGCAAAATGTAACTAAACCATAAACACAAGATTGAACAGATTGAACAACTGAAAAGGCTCATTTCTGGATGCTTCCGAGCAGCTCATCGGCGATGCCCGGGTTTTCGAGCCGCATGATGCTCTCTTCCGCGCGGCCGAAGCTCAAGAGGTTAATGCTCCCGTACCAGACGATTTTCTGATCGAACACCGCAAATTTCTGGTGGATGTTCGATTTGAACGCCACCTGGATGCCGGCTGCATGAAGTAACGCCAATGTCTCCTCCCAAGCCGGGCGGTCCTTCTCCCTGAAATCGGCCGCCGGCCTCGTGACGACAACCGCCCTGACCTTTCGGTCCTGGGCGGCGCCGAGGAAGGGCAGCATCTGCGACACGCGCCTTTTCGTGACAAACGGACTGACGATCAGGATCTCCCGCGCCGCGTTCAGCAGGTCGTTCTTGTAAACCGGCAGGAAGGTTGTGTTGTCGAAGATGATGTCCGTGGATTCACCGGGAACGCTTTCCGCCCTCGCCTTGTATCCGATCGCGGCGTATCCGGCCAGCCGTTTGTGGTACATCTTCTCCAGCATGGGGACATGGATGTCGATGTAGTCATAAATCCGGACCTCCCGCTTTTTTTCACAGAGCCGGTGGAGTCTGCCCGCGTATTGCTGAAGCGTTCCTTTCCAGGAGATGGGCATGGCCAGAAACAGCGTATCCAGGCGGGGCTCGTCAAATCCCTCGCCGATGTATTTCCCGGTCGCGATCAGCGTCAACGGCCTGTCGGCGGGCGTCGCGGAAATCCTGGCCAACGCTTCCCGCGTTTCTTTCGCCCCCTTTCCACCGGTCAGGGAAATCACGTCGGGGATCTGTTCTCGCAACTTCGCAGCCAGCAACGCCACATGTGCGGTTCTTTCGGTGAGAACCAGAGCGTTGCCGCCATTTTGAAAGCAACGGAGGACGTCCTCGGCAATCCGCTGATTTCTCGGCTCGTTCACGGCAATTGCGGCGTAGAGTCGCTGGATCGACGGTTCCTTTCCTTCCTCTTCCTGCGGCGCCCTGAGGCTCGTCAACCGGGGAATGACATAATGGTCAAAGGGCCTCT
>MICJ01000052.1:0-3303 GCA_001830835.1 Syntrophobacterales bacterium GWC2_56_13
CGGACGGGGATCTCCCCCGGCGATGATCAGAGGGACGGGGCTGTCCGTCGGACGGGGATCTCCCCCGGCGATGATCAGAGGGACGGGGCTGTCCGTATGGCCGGTATCTACCTTCCCGTCCGGGTAGAGCCACTTTTCCACGGTGCCGTGGTCCGCACTGACGATCGCCGTCACCCCCTCCCGGAGGGCGGCGTCCACGATCCGTCCGGTGCAGTCATCCACGCATTCCACAGCCCGGAGGATGGCCGACTCGTTCTCGATGTGGCCGACCACATCCACATTGGGAAGGTTGACGAAAATAAAACGGCATCCGGGATCGCGGATCTTTCCGAGGGCCGCTTCCGTGATCCGTTCGCTTGACATCTCCGGGGCCTCGTCGAACAGGGCGACGTCCTTGCGGGTCGGCACAATGATCTTCTCCTCCCCCCTCAGGAGCGTCTCCTTCTTCCCGTTGAGGAAAAACCCCACATGGACCGCCTTTTCCGCCTCGGTGATCTTGACCTGGCGAAGACCGTGAAGGGCGATCGTGTCGCTCAGCGTATCCTCAAGAATCCCGTCGGAGGGGAAGGCCACCCGGACGGGGAGTCCTTTGCGGTATTTGATCATCGTGGCGAACTTGAGTTTCAGATCCTCCTCAACCGGGAATTCCTTGAAATTCCTTTCCGTCAGGCTCCGGGTGAGTTCGATTTCCCTCTCTCCGCGGATGTTGTAGAAGATGACGGCATCCCCCCCGGCGATCCTTCCGACCGGCCGATCCCGGGCGTCGGTCAGGACCAAAGGGGAAAGCGTTTCATCCTCCTCGCCCCGCCGGTAGGCTGTCCTGACCGCTTCCGCGAGGGGAAGGCATGCATCCTCTTTCATGGGTTTCTCCTTTAAGGAAGGCCGTTTCGGCAAGATCGGGACAGATTGATCCGTCCGGCGGAAGCCTTCTTATCCAGCGCTTTTTCTAACGGAAGACAAGAGAAGAGTAAAGCAAAACTGATTCATCCGGTTGATGCGAACTTCTCTCTCGTTCGCAAATCAGCACCTATGGTGGATGAAATATTTTGAGGATTTGTATTCGAAATGATTGATCTAACGCCGGAAGTAAGCCGCCCGGCCACAAACGCCAGCATGAAAACCTGCCATTTATTCTAAAGAGCTGCGAGTGATATTTTAACTGACTACGGTCCGTTTGTCTTTGGGAACCGCCCGGTGCGGACCCGCATGCCGGGTGGTGTGGGGGCCGGGGGAGAAAAACCCCCGGCTACCCGATTGTTCGCCGATTTCCTGTCCGATCTCGTATAGAAAATCCGGTGAGAAATCCGCGTTATTGGGCCAGACGATAGTGTCAATCTCAGGGTTGACCGTGAAACGACGAAAATACGCCGGATCCCGCAACGGTTCAAAAATGGGTCCATCCAGATGAGAACCGAGATCAACAAGTTTGATCTGACCATCCTCGAAACGCACCTTGATCTTATGACCTGCAATGTGCCTGGCTTCAGTTACGTAGTGCATTCCGCACCTCCTATTCTAAGGGTTCAATTGCCAACAAATCCTCGCGACGTTCTACTCGCTTCCAATTCTCCATCAATTCGTCTCTGTGCTCATATGCCCATTCCAGCACCAGCGTCGTGACTCTGCGCGACAGACTTCCCTCAATGATACGTAAATCTAGAATTGAAAACGCCGCCCGTTGCTCCTCGTATTTCACGTGGAAATGCGGTGGTGCGTGCTCCTTGAAATACATGGCGATCACGATTCCGAAAAATCTGCTTATCTCAGGCATCGTTCACTGTCCTCATTCAACTTGTGTGTTGCTGGGAAGTATAGCACATTTCGAATGTCATGTCATCCCAGATTCAGCGAACGCTGCGGGTCACCGGGAGCCCGCTTTCCGGGCGATCCGTAGCAACCGCTGGTGTACGCCCGGCACTGGTGTGAACTTATGGGGTGAAATCCCCCTCCCCTGTATCTGAATCCTGTCAATGTCAACAACATTGACACAAGTACTAGCCGAAGGCAAGGGCGGAACCGCGAGGCTTGGGGCTTGAAAAATTTGCGCTTTGATGGTAAGTAGTGTTGCGGCGCCCCTATACCGGCTCCGGCTGAATGGCTGGATTGCGGTAAAGCGCCGGAAACCCGGCGACCGCTTTCAGCCGGGGCGGTTCTTCCCTTGTGGGGAACGGTTGGATTCCCCGGAAAGACGATCATCAGGACATGAACTTGACGGACCGATTTCTGAAACAGCGAATGAAGATGGTCGATACCCAGATCCGTGCGAGAGGCATCGCGGATCAGCGGGTCATCAAGGCCATGGAAAAGATCCCCCGCCATCTCTTCGTCGATGAGGGGCTGATCGACCAGGCCTACTACGACAGCCCGCTTCCCATCGACCGGCGGCAGACCATCTCCCAGCCCTATATCGTTGCGCTGATGTCCGAGGCGATGGAGCTGACCGGGAAAGAAAAGGTTTTAGAGATCGGAACCGGCTCGGGATACCAGACCGCCATCCTTGCCGAGCTGGCCGAGAGAGTCTTTTCCATCGAGCGCATTGCCGCGCTGGCGGCCCTGGCGAGGAGGACGCTCGATGCGCTTAACTACTACAACGTGGCCATCCGGGTGGGGGATGGAACATACGGATGGCGCGAGGAAGCCCCATTTGCGGCGATCATGGTGACGGCCGGTGCGCCGCTGATCCCCCGGATTCTCATCGAACAGCTCGCTGTCGGTGGCCGTCTGGTGATCCCTGTGGGGAGCCGCAACTCCCAGATCCTCATGAAACTGACCCGCCTGTCGGCAGATCCGGATGATCTGAAGAAAGAGGATCTTGGCGGCTGCCGCTTTGTGGATCTCATCGGGGAACACGGGTGGGAAAATTGACGAAAGAGATATCCCCATTTCCTGGTTTTTCATATCGCCCGCATTGCCGGAAATTCATCGGATTCATCCTGTTGCTCTTGATCGGCCTGACGATCCTCTCCTGCGCCGGCTACCCCCTCAGAAGCGAACGGCCCCGGGGCATATACCACCGCGTGAAAAGCGGGGAGACCCTCTCGGCCATCGCCCGGGCCTATCAGGTCAACCTGCAGGATCTTGCGGAGATCAACAACATCAGCAATCCCGACCAGATCGAAGTGGACAGCGTGATCTTCGTTCCCGATGCCAACCAGGTCCTGGACGACGTCCTGACAGCGGCCCGGTCGCAGAAGACCCTGGCCGCAACGCCCGTCGCGGAGGCCCCGGTTGTATCAGGAAAAGCGGAGGTTTCCGGGAAGGAGATCCCGAATAAGGAGATCCCGAAAAAGGCGCCTGTGGCGG
>MICJ01000052.1:3320-5382 GCA_001830835.1 Syntrophobacterales bacterium GWC2_56_13
GAAGCGGTTCCTGTCGATGTGCCGACAAAGGATCGCGCCGCTCTTCCCCGTGCGGCGGACCGGAATTCGATCCCCCCCAGGATTTCCGACAAGACTGAAAGCGAGAAAATCGAAAACCAGCCGGTGAAACAAAACATCGGGGAACGAGAAGGCATCCAGTTCGACAAGAAGCGTTTCATCTGGCCGGTTAAGGGTAAGGTGGTCTCTCAGTTCGGCATCCAGCCGAACAGGATGTCCTTCAACGGCATCCGGATCGCCGCCGGCGAGGGAAGTGCCGTTCAGGCGGCGGCAGGCGGGTCGGTGATCTTCTCTGCGCTCCTCAAGGATTACGGAGAGACGATCATCATCAAACATGATGATTATTATGCAACGGTCTATACGCATCTGGGGATCAGAACCGTCCGCGAAGAGACCCAAATCAAAAAGGGGGACCGGATTGCATTTCTCGGCAAAACCGATGGCAGAGAGGAACCCTATCTCCATTTCGAGATCCGGTATAAGAACAAGGCCAGGAATCCCCTTTTCTTCCTCCCGTGAACAGGGTGAAATCGGGGCATGCCGCGGAAGGCAGGGCGGCGCAGCCGGCATCCCGCCGGGGAACAGTCAGGATGTAGGAGGTAACGCTCATGAATCTGAAAGAGGATTTCAACTGCTTTGAACAGGGTCCGATACGACCTCCGAGCGAAGCCCGAAGTCTCCTGATCCGGGCGACAAGGAACTGCCCCTGGAACCGGTGCGCCTTCTGCCATACCTATCAGGGGGAGACTTTTTCGCTCCGGCCGGAGGCGGAGATCAAGGCGGACATCCTGAAGATGGCCGAGACGGCCGAGCGGATCCGGGCGCTTTCCTTGCGGTGCGGAGAAGGGGGGTGCGTCGGCGAGAGGACCATTCACCGGATTCAGGCAGAGAATGACGAAGGTTGTTTCCAGTCTGTCGCAGCGTGGCTCTATCACGGCGGGGAATCTGTCTTTTTGCAGGACGCCAACTCTCTGATCATGAAGACGGACGACCTTGCCGAGGTGATCTCCTTCATTTGCAAAACCTTCCCTTCGGTTACGCGGATCACCACCTACGCTCGCGCGAAAACCGCCGCAAAAAAGACGGTGGAGGAACTGAAGCGTCTGCGGGAGGCGGGGCTTTCGCGGATCCATGTGGGGATGGAAAGCGGTTACGATCCGCTGCTCAAATTCATCCGCAAGGGGGTAACCTCCGCCGAACAGATCGAAGGGGGACAAAAGATCCGGGAAGCCGGCCTCTCCCTTTGCGAATATGTCATGCCGGGCCTGGGAGGAGTCCGGTGGACGCGGGAGCATGCCGTTGAGACCGCCCTGGTCCTCAACCTGATCAACCCCGATCATATCCGCCTGCGGACGCTTCAGGCAGTTCCGGGCACACCGCTCGCGGAAAAGATCCGACAGGGAGAATTCCAGTCCCTGGACGATGAGGAGATCCTCCGTGAGATCAGGTTGTTCATCGAGACGCTGGAGGGGATCGAGACGATGGTCGTGAGCGATCATATCCTGAACCTCCTGGAGGAGCTGGAGGGAAAGCTCCCCGACGACCGCGAGAGATTGCTCGGCATCATCGACCGCTTTTTCGCCCTGCCTGCCGAGGAACGGATGATCTTCCGCCTGGGGAGACGGATGGGGACTTACCGGCGGCTGGATGATCTGGCCGACGAAGGCAGGAAAATACGGTTCAAGGGAATTCTGGACGGATATTGTGCAAAGGATCCGCTGGATCTGGAGCGGGATATCGCCGAGATCAGAAGCCGTTACATATGAAAGGGGAACAGCGGGAAGATGGCAACTGTCGGGCATCAGGTGCGAACAGGGAATCGTGTTGACTATTCTTCAAAGATGTGATAAATATGCGCAATCAAAATAAATTTATCGGGTGTAAAAAATGTTTAAGGTAGGAGATTTGGCGGTATATCCGGCACAGGGTGTAGGGGTTATTGAGGCAATCGAGAACCGGGAGGTCGGGGGAAGCAAACAGCTATTCTACATCATGAAGATCATGGGCAACGGCATGAAGATCATGATTCCCATGGTGAGCGCAA
>MICJ01000053.1:0-10266 GCA_001830835.1 Syntrophobacterales bacterium GWC2_56_13
ACTGAGTTTCGCACCGCTCCTCCCGGCGGATTGGGAGGGCTTCACGGTGCACTACCGGTATCGGGAAACGGTCTACCACATCGCCGTTTTGCGCAGGCAGGTTGGCGATGGCGCAACGAGTGTGACCGTCGACGGCGCCCCGCAACGGGATAAAACGATTCCCCTTGTTGACGACCATCAGGAACACGCGGTCGAGGTGAGAATACCCGCCGACGGAATTGATTGATAAGAACTACCTTTTTTGTGGATGGAGTAGAAAAAAGGCCTTGTGTGTCAATGAAATAATGACCACAACACATCCACTGTACCCCGTAAGGCGAGCGGACGCGCCTCACGGGGCCAGTGATGCTTGCCGTTCGGTCGCGCTGCGCGCGCCCGAACGGCGAGTTGCGCGGAGCGCCTCGCCCGTTTTGTCCGACCGCTTTGGGCAGGTCAGTGCTGGTGGTCCCTTAAAGGGTTTGGCAGAGCTGTTTAGAAAATACCCTCTTCAAGGATTCCACAGCGTTCTTCCATCAATCTCATGTATTCCTGATCCGTCATCGTCTCCACAAGCTGTTGGTACTGAGGGCCCCATGAACCGTGAATGCTTCCGAAAAGCCGCTCCGGGCGCTCACCGTTTGCATTATTGATGGCGTTGAATTTTTCGACACTAATGCTCATCATTTGCGATTTAATCTTCATAGCCCTTTCCTCCCATTATCTTATTGTTTCATCGTATCTAAATATAACTGACCTTGTATGCATCATGGCTGAGGGGCGAGGGTTCGAACCTCAATCTACAGGTCCAGAGCCTGTCATCCTACCGTTAGACGACCCCTCAGCGTATAAATAAAAAAGCCCCGGCGAACTCTTGTTCCGCCGGGGCCTGATTCTCTATTTTTTAGCAAAGAAACCTAGAAATATCCAATCCCAAACGAATCATGGATTCGCTTTTGCTGCTGCTGACGCTGCCGGATTTGAATATTTCCTATTCTTAAACTCATGTCACAAATCATAAACAAAAAAAGATTGACCGATTGTAAGGATCAGTGACCAACCTTTGCCCGGCCTTTTCTTTCATCGATGTCGCCGGGATACATCACTGCATCCTGGCCCCGTTCACGGGTCCGGACGCGGATAACCTCCTCCACGGGATAAACAAAGAGAAGTCCATCTCCGGGTTCACCGGTGTAGGCTGAATCGAGGATAGTTTGAATCGTTTCTTCCAGATTGCGGTCGCTCAAGACGATGTTGATCTGTATTTTGGTTAACATGTTGACCTGATAGGTGCCGGCACGGCCTAAAAGTTGAATGCCTCCCTGGCGGCCATGACCCCGGATCTCAAACATATTTAATCCCACGATGCCGATTTTTTCCAAGGCATCCTTTACATCGTTGACCTTATCCTCGCGTATAATGGCTTCGATCTTTTTCAGCATGGCAAAATCTCCAAGATATCAGACAGCCCTTTTGCTATGGCTGTTGTCTTTTTGGAACAGCTTGTTTACGAATAGGATCTCTCTCCATGGGAACTGATATCCAGCCCGACCTCCTCTTCCATGACGGTAACCCGCAATCCTATGCTCCAGCTTAGCAACTTGGCCAAAACATAGGTAACCCCGAAGCAATAGATTATTGTGACCATCACTGCAAAAAGTTGAACGCCGATCTGCCCAGGATTACCGAAAAACAGGCCGTTGGTTCCGTTACTATTGACTGCCATCGTGGCAAAAAGACCGGTGGCCACCATTCCCCAACTGCTGGATATACCATGACAGGCCCAGACATCGAGGGACTCATCGAGTTTACGTCTATCCCGAAAACGCATGGTGTAATAAGAGAGAGGTGCAGCTACTCCCCCGATAACCATGGCAGCCAAAGGTGTTACATAGCCCGAAGCCGGAGTCACGGCCGCCAGACCTACCACCATCCCCGTGGCGATTCCCAAAGTACTTGGCCTTCCATCCAACCAGGAGAGAAGCATCCAGACCAGACCTGCCGTTGCAGCGGAGGTGTTGGTGGTCAAGAGGGCATTGACGGCTATACCGTTGGCGGCCAGGGCGCTGCCGGCGTTAAAGCCGAACCAACCCACCCACAGCAATCCGGCTCCCAGGACAGTCAGTGGAATATTGTTCGGTTCCATGGGAGACTTGCCATATCCCTTGCGCGGGCCGATCACCAGCGCAAAGGCGAGGGCAGAAAAACCGGCGGCGATATGGACCACCGTCCCGCCGGCGAAATCCAAAACCCCCATTTCCTTCAACCAACCGCCCTGTCCCCAGACCCAGTGGCACAGAGGATCATATACCAGGGTCGCCCAGAGCAGGCTGAACAACAGAAAGCTCTTGAATTTCACCCGCTCCACAAAGGCGCCGGTGATCAAGGCCGGCGTGATGACCGCGAACATCATCTGAAAAGCGGCGAACAACCCATGAGGAATGGTCTTGCTGTAGTTTCCGTTGGGCAGCGCATCTACGCCGGTAAATCCGACAAAGTTCAGACCGCCGATCAGCCCTTTGATGTCCGAACCGAAGGCGAGGGAATAACCGTAGACCACCCATTGGACGCCGATCAGGGCCATGAAGATATAACTCAGGGTTAACGTGGAAAGAACGTTTTTCCGGCGCACCATCCCCCCGTAGAAAAGCGCCAAGGCCGGCGTCATCAAGAGCACCAGAGAACAACAAACCAGAATCCAGGCGGTATCGCCTGCGTTGATCGGATTGACCACGATATCCCCTCCCATCAGATACTGAATCAACCGAACGCAATTATCTTGCCATTATAAATTGTCTTAAATATATAGTGAGTTATGAGATAATGGTCCTTGGAAGAACACACATAATTGTCTGCTCTCAGGAGAATAGGACATAATTGTTCGGATTATTGGAAGGAAAGGTGCAAGTGAAACACAAGCTGTGTCGTGTCGGGGCGAGGTGCGTGTCTATAAACCCAGATAGGCCCGCTTCACGTCTTCATTGTCGAGGAGGCTCGCGGCGACGCCCTCCAGGGTGATCCGGCCGTTCTCCATGACATAGCCGCGATGGGCGATCTTGAGGGCCATGTTCGCGTTCTGTTCCACGAGAAGGATCGTCGTCCGGTTCTCCTCGTTGATCTTCTCAATCATCCGGAAGATCAGCTGCACGACGAGAGGGGCTAATCCGAGCGAAGGCTCGTCCAGGAGAAGCAGCCGCGGCCGGGCCATCAGAGCACGGGAGATGGCCAGCATCTGCTGCTCGCCGCCGCTGAGCGTCCCGCCCTGCTGATGGCGCCGCTCCTTCAGAATCGGAAACAGCGAAAAGACATGGTCCCTATCCCGGGCGATTTGAGCCCTGTCCTTCCGGAGGAAGGCGCCCATGTCGAGATTCTCCGTGACCGTCAGCAGCGGAAAGATCCGGCGGCCTTCGGGGACCTGAGAGATGCCCAACGCGACGATCTCGTGCGGTTCCATCCGCCCGATCGGCCTTCCCATAAAGAGGATGTCGCCGCGCCGCGCAGGGACGAGGCCGCAGATCGTCATCAGGGTCGTCGATTTGCCTGCGCCGTTGGCGCCGATCAGGGTGATGATCTCCCCTTCGGAGATCGACAGGCTGATTCCCTTGAGGGCCATGATGTTCCCGTAGAAGGTCTCGACGTTCCTGAGCTCAAGCATTCACGTCTTCCCCGAGATAGGCCTTGATCACGACCGGATTTTCCCGTATCTCCGCAGGGGTTCCCTCGGCGATCTTCTCCCCGTAATCCAGGACAAAGATCCGATCGGAGATGCTCATCACGATCTTCATGTCGTGCTCGATCATCAGGATGGAGATCTTCTCCTCGTCGCGGATCTGGACAATCAGCTCTTCGAGCGCCTCCGTCTCCCGCGGGTTCATCCCGGCTGCCGGTTCGTCCAAGAGCAGCAGAAACGGCTCGGTGGCCATCGCCCTGGCAATCTCGAGCCGGCGCTGGGCGCCGTAGGGGAGGTTCTTCGCCAGTTCATCCACCTGATCGGCGAGGCCGATCTTGACGAGGATCTCGTAGCTGTGGTCCACGATCTCCTGTTCTTCCCGCCTCGTGTCCCAGCCCCGGAAGATTGCCCCCAGGACGCCGGCCTTCGCCCGGCAGTGACGGCCGATCATCACGTTTTCCAAAACGGTCATGTTGGGGAAAAGGCGGACGTTCTGAAAGGTCCGGGCCATTCCCAGCTCCGCGGCCCTGTTGATCTTGATGCCGTTGATCCGCCGGCGCTTTCCCCCCGGCGGCGAAATGAAGATATCCCCTTCGGTAGGGTCATAGATTCCGGTCACGCAGTTGAAGAAAGTCGTCTTGCCGGCGCCGTTGGGACCGATGAGGGCGACGATCTCCCCCTGCCGGACCTGGAGGTCGACGGCGTGGAGGGCCCGGAGGCCCCCGAAGTCCATCGTCGTCCCGTTCACTTCCAGAACACTGTCCATATCATGCCTGCGACGGTTCGCCGTCCCTCCCCCGCGCGCGGAACTTGTAGATCCGGCGGACATTCGTCACTATCCCCTGAGGACGGAAGACCATCATCAAAACCATCGTCGTTCCGAAAAGGAGCATCCGGTAATTGCTGAAGGCCCGGAGATATTCAGGGGTCAGGATCAGGATGAAGGCCCCAAGGATCACGCCGATAATCGAGCCCATCCCGCCTAAGACCACGATGGAGAGGATCATCGCCGACTCCAGGAAAGTGAAGCTCGCCGGGTTGATGAAGGTGGTCTTGGCGGCGAAAATGACGCCGACCATCCCGGCCCACGTGGCCCCGAGGGCGAACGCGGTCAGTTTTGTCTTCGTCTTGTCGATCCCCATCGCCTGGCAGGCGACCTCGTCTTCCCTGAGTGCGATCCAGGCCCGGCCGATCCGCGAATCCTGCAGCCGGTTCACGACGAAGATCGTAAAGAGGCACAAGGCTATCATGAGGAAATAGAGGTATATGGTCGCTTCGTTCAGCGACATCTGAATGCCGAAAAGGCCCGGCCGCGGGATATTGGCGATTCCGCTCGGCCCGAAGGAGAATTCGTTCCAGTTCTCCAGGATGAGGCGGATGATCTCGCCGAAGCCGAGCGTAACAATAGCGAGGTAGTCTCCCCGGAGGCGGAGGACCGGAAAACCCAGGAGGATGCCGAAGAGAACGCCGAGCAGGGCGCCCACCGGCAGGATTGCCCAGAACCCCAAGCCGAAGTGGTGGTTCAGCAGGGCGTAACTGTAAGCCCCGACGGCATAGAAGGCCACGTAGCCGAGATCCAGCAGTCCCGCCAGGCCAACGACGATGTTCAGGCCCAGACCCAGCATCACGTACATCAGGGCGGTCGTCATGATGTTCGTCTGGTAGCTGGAGAACAGAAAGGGGAAGGCAACCGCGAAGAGTGTGACAGCGGCAAGCGCCGGCCGATAGATGCGTGGTTCGTCCAGGAGGCGCCGGCTGAACGGCCGGGCTTCGACACTGCCCGCTTCGGCCAGTTTCCTGCCTTTCTCCTTGCGGCCCAGCAGATAGCGCCAGACGAAGGACAGCAGGAAGCTCCCGATCCCGATGAAAGCCATGTTCCGCCAGCGCCACTCCACGACCTTCTCGATCGTGTTGACCCGGATGACCATGATCGGAAAGGTCAGGAGCATGAACCAGAGCGAGATGATCAGCGCTTTTTTGAATTCCGACAGGGCTTTCATAGGCCGGCGGACTCCTCTCTCATACCTTCTGGGCCGTCGACCGGCCAAGCAGTCCTGCGGGACGGAAGATCAGGATCAGGACCAGAAGACAGAAGGCAAACACATCCTCGTAGTCGCTCGACACGTAACCCGTGGCGAAACTCTCGGTCCAGCCGAGGACGAGGCCTCCAAGGACGGCGCCGGGGATGCTGCCGATTCCCCCCAAGACCGCTGCGGTGAAGGCCTTGATCCCGGCGATGAAGCCGATGTAGAAATTGATCCGGCCGACGTGGGAGGCGATCAGGACGCCGCCGATTGCTGCCAGGGCCGAACCGATGATGAAGGTGTTCGAGATGACCCGGTTGACATTCACCCCCGTGAGCATCGCCATGCTCCGGTCCTGGGCCGTGGCGCGCATCGCCTTGCCGATCTTCGTGAACTTGATGAACAGGGTCAGGATGACGGTGACCACGGTTGTGGTGAGCACGATGACCAGTTCAGTCGAACCCATGAGTTGGGAGTACGGCTCCATGAACGGGAGGACGGGGATCAAATTCGGGAACGGCAGATAATCGGAAGTCTGGGCGAGCAGGACGTAGTTCTGCAGGAAGATGGACATGCCGATGGCGCTGATGAGCGGGGAGAGGCGCGGCGCTTGTCGCAGCGGCTTGTAGGCGATCTTCTCCACCGTAAAACCGTAGGCGGCGGAGTAGAGGACAGCCACGACGGAGGCCAGGATCAGCACCGAGATGCCCGTCATTCCGTTCATGGTCAGGACTGAGGCGACGATGAGCGCGGTGAAGGCCCCGATCATGTAGATCTCGCCGTGGGCGAAATTGATCAGTTCGATGATGCCATAGACCATCGTGTAGCCCAAGGCGATCAGCGCATAGATGCTTCCCCTGGTGAGCCCTCCCAGCAGCAGTTCCAGGAAATAGTCCATATCCGTCCGCAGTGCGCCCGGAGGCGTCCTCGATAAAAAAATTCAGGGAAGAGGCTGCTAAAAGACCTCTCCCCTGAAATCAGAATGTCCCGATCAGCCGTTATTTAACCTCGACATAGACCCCTTTGCGCACCTGGTACATGGAGAAGCCGACGCCGATCGCGTCGCCCCTCTTGTCGAACTTGATCTTTCCCAGCGGGGTTTCCACAAACTCGGTTTGAAGCGCCTTGCCGACGGCCGCGTAGTCCGTGGAACCGGCCTTTTGGATGGCGGCCAGGATAGCCTGGGCCGCGGCATAGCCGTTCAGGAAGAAGGCGCCCGGATCGGCGCCGTAGGCCTTCTTGTGGGCCTCAATGGCGGCGATGGCCAGCGGATTCTTTGAGGTGTCTTTCGGACCGGTGGCGTAGACGCCCTCCGCATACTTCTGGGCGACCTTGATGAAGGTATCGTCCTTCACGCCGTCATCGGAGATGAAATGGATTTTCATGTCCTTCTTGCGCATCTGGGAGACAATGGAAGAAGCCTCCGGATGGTAGCCGCCGAAAATCACCGCCTCGGCTCCGGACCGTTTGATCTTCTGGACGACGGCGGAGTAGTCGACCGCTCCGGGGGTGATCCCCTCGAAAAGAACGACCGTGGCCTTTTTTGACTCCTCGATGAATTTCTTCGCATATTCGGCCAGCCCCTTGCCGTAGTCCCCCTTGTCGTGGAGGACGGCGATCTTCTTGACCTTCAGCTTGTCGATCGCAAAATTCACCTCCAAAAGGGCCTGGGTGTCGTCGGAGGCGATGGTCCGGTAGAAGTTGGGATACTGACCGCTCTGCGTCAGATCCGGGTTCGTGGCCGACGGGGAGATGGCGATGACTTTGGCGTCCTTGTAGATGCCGAGGGCCGCCTTGGTCGCTCCGCTGCAGATATGTCCTATGACGACGTCCACTTTTTGGGAAACGAGTTTTGTGGCCGTATTGGTGGCCACTTCGGGCTTGCAGACGTCGTCATCCACGAGGAGCTCCACCTGTCTTCCCAGGATGCCCCCCTTGGCGTTGATCTCCTTGACGACCAGTTCCGCGGCCTTGACCGTCGGCAAGCCGTAGGAGGCAAGATCTCCGCTGTGGGCGCCGGCCACCCCCAGTTTGATGGTGTCGGCGGCGAAGAGGGATCCCGACAGAACTGCCATCAGGAGTGCTGCGCCGGAAAACGTCAGAAGAGCCGTGCGAAAAGTGCTGTATTTCATAAAGGCCTCCTCTGAGAAGTGGTTGAATGGTTAACTGCGAAAAGAATGTAAAATGACTACTGTAAAATTATATGGGAGTCAAGATAAAAAACGTAACAGCGGCCCAACCTTTGCCGTCGTCGCTGAAGGCCGCAAACTGTCCGCGGGTAAGTCAGGAAGTCTTTTTCCTGAAGAAGAGGCGGATCGGGACCTCTGCGAAGCCGAAGGCCTCCCGGATCCGGTTGACCAGATAACGTTCGTAGGAAAAATGGATATGGTCCGGGTCCCGGACGAACAGGACGAAGGAGGGGGGCTTGATCGCTACCTGGGTGATGTAGTTGAAGATGTTGGGCCGGTTTTGGCGGCCAGGCGGCGGGTTCGCCTCGATGATCTCCCGGATTTTTCGGTTGAGCTCGCCCGTCTCGACGCGCCGGGTGTACTGGGCATAGACCCGCTCGATAAGAGCGAAGATCTTTGTGACCCGCTGGCCGGAGAGAGCCGAGACGAAGATGATGGGGGCAAATTCGAGGAATTTCGAGTTATAGCGAATATCTTCGACATAGGTTCCGATGGTGCTGTTGTCCTTTTCGACCAAGTCCCACTTGTTGACGACGAGGATGCAGGCCGTTCCCTTCTCCATGGCGAGGCCGGCGATCTTCACGTCCTGCTCGCTGATCCCCTCCTCGGCGTCGAGGAGGATGAGCGCGATATCGGCCCGGTCGATCGCTTTTAAGGCCTGCACAATGCTGTATTTCTCCATGGTGAGGCTGATCCGGCTCTTCCGGCGGATTCCGGCCGTGTCTATCAGAAGATAGTGTTTCCCATCGCGGGTGATGGGGGTGTCGATGGCGTCCCGGGTCGTCCCCGGGACCGGATTCACGATCGTCCGCTCGTAGCCGAGGATCCGATTGATCAGGGAGGACTTCCCCACGTTTGGCCTCCCGATGACGGCGATCCGGATGCGGTCCCCTTCACCGTCTTTTACCGGTTCGGCCTCCGGAAGGCAGTCGGCCACGTCGTCCATCAGGTCATCGAGGCCTGGGCCGTGCTGGGCGGAGATGGGGTAAAGTTTTTCGATTCCCAGGCGGTAGAATTCGGAAACCAGAGCCTCGTGGCGGGGACCGTCTACCTTGTTCACGGTATAGAAAACCGTCTTTTTCACCACTCGGAGCATCCGCGCAATCTCCTGGTCGGAGGGGGTGAGACCGTCTCTGGCGTCCATCATAAAGAGGATGATATCCGCCTCCTCGATGGCGAGCTTCGTCTGCTCCCGCATCTGAACAAGGATCTCCACCTCCGCGGCCGGCTCGAACCCGCCGGTGTCGATCAGCGTGAACGGCCGGTTGTTCCAGGTGCAGTCCGTGTAGTTGCGGTCGCGCGTGGCGCCAGGCTCGTCGATGACGATGGCTTTGCCACCCCCGGCCAGGCGGTTGAAGAGGGTCGATTTGCCCACATTCGGCCGGCCGATGATGGCGATGACAGGTTTCATGAAAACCTTCCTCGACTAAAGACGATCCAGTGGCCGTCCGTTTTCCCCGTCCCGCGGCATCCGCCGGGCAGGGCGCTTCCCGGATCGATTCTTATCCGATCGGGGCGGGAAAGTCCACCCGTCTTTTCTTTCATGATCCCTTCAGGTCGCGTCCCCGGATCGCGAAATAGAGGGTGCCGAGAACGCCGCAGGCGGTTGCCGTGAGCAGGTTGACCGCCGGGGAGAGCTGCCAGAGAAAACCGCCGGCGAAGGCCGCCACGGAAACGATCACGTCCCGGATCAGGTAGTAGAGCCCGAACACTCCCGCCTTCCGGTCTTCCGGCGCCAGGTCCATGATCAGGGCTTTGCGCGTCGGTTCGCCGAACTCCTTGAGGCCCCGGATGATGAAGGCGATGACCATCATCGAGAAGCTGTGGGAGAAGAGCAGAAAGAGCGGAAAGAACGTGAAATTGAGGAAGGTGATCAGGACGAAGGGTTTCTTGGTCGTCCGGTCGGCGAGGTAGGCGACGGGGATGTAGACGAGCATTGCCGTAATCATCTCGACGGTTGTGAGGAGGCCGAACTGCACGGCGCTGATGCCGTTGATTTTGATGCACCAGATGACGACGAAGGCGTAGGGGATCTGCTCGGCGAAGCGGATCAGGATGTCGGAGACGAGGAGGTTCCGGAGATCCTGGCTCATGAAACGCCAGAGCCGCGACGGCTTCTTCTCCGCGCTTCCCCGCTTGTGGTCGTCCTCGATCATTGCCTGCTGGAGGACGAGCGACACGACTCCCAGCAGGAAGGCGGCCACGAAGGCAAGGCGGACGCCTATCTTCTCGCCGTAGAGCCCGATCAGGACGCCGCCGATGACCGGTCCCATGGCCATCGGGATCCGCCGGACCAGCGAATGGATCGAAACCCCCATGGTCCTCTTCCCCAGGGGCAGAGACCGGGAGACGAGGCTCATTGTTGCGGGAAGGGAGAGCGCGCTCCAGGAAAGGAAGAAAGCCGCCC
>MICJ01000053.1:10283-32482 GCA_001830835.1 Syntrophobacterales bacterium GWC2_56_13
AGGTTGAAGACAACGAGCGCCCGCTTGTAGCCGAGGCGGTCGCTCAGGTAGCCTCCGGGAAACGAGTAGAGGGCGGACAGGAGGTTGTCCATCCCGTTCAGGAAGCCGACCGACAGGATGCCACCACCCAGGGCGAGGAGGTAAATGGGCAGGAATCGTTCGGCCATCTTTTCACCGAGACCGACGAAGATCGCCATGAACAGAAGCGCCACGATGCTTTTTTGAAGCCCGAAGAAATCGATGAACCTCTCGTGCCAGGTCATTGGCCGCACCATCCAATCGTGAATTTGCATACAGATTCCATGGCGGGAGGTACATTATCCGATTGCCGGGCGCCGGTCAAGCAGGGGAAGGGATGAAAGAACAGTTCGGGAAGCTGGGCGACGAACTGGCGGCGGCGAAACAAAGCTATCTCAAGACGCAGACCCTGGACCGGGAGATCTTCGGAGAGGATTATGAGATTTAGGAGGAACGGACCGTGAGGGACCTTCCGGAGGTCATTGCCGATATTCTCGCCTCCCGAGGGGCGATGGTCGAGAAGGCGGGGGAAGACGGACTGGATGTGATCGCTTCGCCGGAGCTTGTCAATCTCCTCGGTGTTCCCGAGTACCACCGGTTGTCTTTTGCAGGTGAAAACCAAGGCAAGGATGACCTCTACGCTTCCTACGACTCCGACTATTTCCGTTCCCTGGAGCGTCTGTTTTCGGATGCGGGCCGGTGGGCGTCGGTCAGTCTGGAGACCCCCGCTCTCCGCCCGGAGAGGATCGCCGAGACCCTGGCCGATCATCTCCCCCTGCTCAATGCCGCTTTTCGCCTGGAGGGGACGGAACAAAGATCCATTTCCTATTTTCTGGTCTATTTTCGCTTCACGGCCCTGTCGGACAACCGGCAGGATGGGATGTTTTCCGTCCTGGTGAATCCCCTGAACGCCTCAACGGCCTTCCTGAAAGACGGCCTGGAGGAACTGAGCGGACGGACCGGACCCCTGGCGGCAGAGGAGGAAATGACCGCCGCAGAGATAGGGAAGATTCTCGGCTGGGCCCATAAGGCGGGCGCCGGCATGGTCCGGGAGGTGCTGGCGGATTTTATCCGCAGCGCCGAGAGACGCCTCAACCGGGATGTGAAAAGGGTGTACGAGTATTACGAGACCCTGAAGGAGGAGATCGACCGGCGCGCCCGCAAGAAAGCGGTTCGCGGGGAAGCGGCGGAACCCCCCACCGAAAACATCGCGGTGGAAGAGCTGGAAACCCTGCGTCGCAAACGGGAGGCCGTCGAGGCGGAACGCGAGTGGAAGATCCGGGACCTCATTGCCAAGTACGCCCTGGGGATAAAGCTTGACCCGCTTTGCGTCATCCGGATTCAGGCGACGGCCCCGGTCTTCCTGATCCATATCAAACGGCGCCTGGCCTCCCGGCCCTTTTCCGTAATCTACAACCCCCTGTTGAATTTTTTCATAGTTCTTTCCGGTGAACCCTTCGGCAAGCAAGTATTCATCGACCTCGGAATGGTCTATTTCCATATACTCCGTAAACAAACCGCGTGATATTTTCCTCTCGATCAAACATCGGCAGGCAAGAGAGATATACCGTCGAGGAAACTTGGATGGTTTATATTCCTCATAGAGGTCCCGACGCATGTCTCGATCCAGATTCCTGAATCCCGGGTCTTCCAGGACTTTCTCGACCAGCGCTCTTTTGAGTATTTCAAATTGACCAGCCTCCATAAAACGGCTTCCGAAGAAACTTTAAAATCCTTGGCTATCTCGGTGACGTCAACCATTTTTATTTCCTGATGAGAAGAAATTTCTTTCAAAGAAGCGATAAGATGTTCTTGAGGGAGGAGCAGGCTCGATGCAAATATGTTGGCATGCTGCTCCGGCTTCGTTTTTTTTGTACCGTCTCCGATTTCTTCATGGGGGAAGATGTTCCAGGTAACGAGGTGAAACAGTTCATGGGCAAGATCGAAGCTTCGTCTCCACGGAGCATTGCCAGCGTTCACGAGGATACTGACACCCAGCGTATCATCCACTACGCTCGCGATTGTGGATTACCGTTTGAAAGCAGGAGCAACCCTTTTTCGGGGCCCCCGCCCGCCCCTTTCATTAGCCGGAGGAGTTCATACCCCTTGCACTCCGCGGCAGGGTCCGTGGACCCCGCCTTCCTTCACGGATTCCCAAGGTCCAAAACCCAAGGGGATATGGCGCCGTGTTTACATCGACCACACCGCGTGCAGCCCCCCCTCACTCCCTTGGGGTATCCTGTGCACTGGCCTTGCACTGCCTGCAACCCTTTCGCTTCCCCATGCCCCGCCACCTCCGGCTTGCTCCGCACCAGGACGTTCGGTTCCGGTGTTACCCACGCTTTCTTGCTTTCTGTCATTTTTCCTCTTCTCCTTTTATTAAACACCGGTTTTCGCAGAGCTATAATCGTCATTATTGGATAAGAATATGATGCCTCAGTCATATGGAGTATCTGATATCACGCATAGTAAATGATCGTGAAGATACCGTGGAACATTTTTATCAAGTCCCCCGCAGAATACCCCGTCCTTTGGACGGGGATGAATGCGGAGCGGGGGTAAGGGGGATGCAATCCCCCTCCTCATAGTTCTTTAAGATGCCCCGCCTTTAGACGGGGTAATTCACTCCTCCTTTTTTAAATACAGGTAAAGGTAGAGGGAAAGTAAAAGATATTTCTTTCTATGCCTATACCTCTACCTGTTTTTTCCTGTCTTCTTACGATACCGCCTCATATACCTTGCCGACCATCTTGGCCGAAGGCTTGAGGGTCTTTTTACCTTCTGTCCAGTTTGCCGGACATACCTCGTCGGAATGTTTTGAACAATAGATATGCGCATGAACCTTTCTCACCAGTTCTGCGGCATTTCTTCCAACATTATTGACATTGACCTCCGATGAAACCAGCTTCCCCTCAGAGTTTATCAGAAATGTCCCTCTGTAATCCAGACCGGTGGCCTCGTCGTAAACGCCGAACATCCTTGAAACCTTTCCTGTCGGATCAGCGCCCATGAGATATTTTACATTTTTCAGGAGCTTTTCCGACTGCTGCCACGCAAGATGCGAGAACTTGGTGTCGGTGCTTACGGAAATCACCTCTACGCCAGCATCCTTCAGCTCCTCGTGCTTGTCCGCCAGGTCTGCAAGCTCTGTGGGGCAGATAAAGGTAAAATCAGCCGGATAGAAAACCAGAACCGTCCACTGCTTCTTTGCCTTGATCTCCTCCAGACTTATCTTGCCGAAGTCCCCCTTTACCGGGTCATACACCTCCATCTCGAAATTTCCCACTGTCTGTCCTACCGATGTTACGCACATAGTTTAGTTCCTCCTTTTTTTATTTTTTGGCATTTTTTGCAGATGCCGTAGAAATTGACATGATTTGCCGTCGCCTGAAATTCATCTTTTATATGATAAGGAAGCCGCAAGGCTTCGGAATAATCCTGGAATACATCCGCTATCTTATTGCACTCCGTGCAAATGATATGATGATGCGGCCTGAGGTCGGGGTCGTAATGCTTTTTCTGAAAATCAATGGTAATCTCGGCAACCTCTCTCCTGTCCCGCAGCGCCTGAAGCGTATTATACACTGTGGCAAAAGAGACGGTAGGATAATCCTTCTTTATGTTCCGGTAGATATCATTCGCAGCAGGGTGGCTTGTATTTCCATCCAAAAACTTTAGTATGGCAATCCTCTGGGGAGTAAGCTTAAAACCCTTTTCTCTGTATTTTGCAATCAACTCTTTCATATATTTAGATTAGAATGATTCTAATATTAGAATGACTATAAACTAAAAAACTGAACCTGTCAAGTACTTTTTTTAGCTGACATAAAAGCGCAAAGGAGGTTGAGCCTTGAGACTTTAATTTGACTACCGAGCCTGTATAATCTTTAGTACCGCGCCATCTGCTAACCCCTGTTCGGTATATGAGAACACATGGCGGCGAACCATTCCAGGGCGGGGAAGCTCTTGTTTGTCCTGCCGTCTATTAACGCATAGAAGATCGTTTCCAACGGATCCAGGTTCTGCATACGCTCCTGGGAGAATGACGTCCGGATGATGTAGCGGGCCAGTTTTTCCATGGCCGTTTCATCGTTGGGCGAGATGCGGTTGCCGCAGAAGACGTGGAAGCCGGAATGCCGCCATGTTTAGAGCATGGCGATCATTCCCGGGGATGTGAATCGAATATCACGCCTTCTCAACTTTTAAAAACCCCTTGCACGAATTTCGGGCCGGATTGGTTTTTTATTTCACACTGTAAACGCAGTTCGCAGCGTTGCCGCCGCAGGTCTGATTTGGATTTCCTACGCATTTCATATTGCAATTATTCGCCGAGCCATACTTGCCATAGCTGTTTCCGCATAAGCAATAGCTGGCGTACTGGGTGCCGGCATAAGTAAAACCTTTCTCCGCGCATGTGGAGATGCATTGTTCCGTAGTCATTGTGCTGGTGCTCACTATTAGCCCGGAGAGGTCCCGAGTCTGCGCGTTGTCTCTGAAGCAGCCTAAGTACTTCCCATAAGCGCTCTGCGCGTCCGTAAACTCGATGTTCTTGACATCGACGCTGTTCACGGGGAGGGTGTGGGTGCGGCCGTCCTTTGTGGTCACGCGCATTTCTGAAGAAACCACGGCGGAATAAATAAACATCAGCATTAACGAAACGCCAAGAACCAGGAACACCGTTTTTCTCTCCTTGTTGAAAATCCTCATCGCAAAAACCTCCTTTTTTTGATATTTGACTTTGAGTCGAGTAGACCAGTTTCTCCGGATACCGCAGGTTGATGGTGTTTTTTTCTCCGTTTCCCGCCCAGTTTCCCGGCGGTGTTTTATTGTTTTCAAGCAATACCGTTTATACTCTCGCATGGTTCTCGAAATCCGTCAATCATTGAGTACCACTATTGACGTCCGGCCTCTGCTCAGGCCTTGTCCCTGTACCCGAACTCCTGGAGCATCCGGGGGTCGTTGGTCCAGTCCTTCGCGACGCGGACGAAGAGCTCCAGGAAGATCTTCGCGGCGAAGAACTTTTCCATCTCCAGACGCGCCTTGGTCCCGATCTCTTTGAGCATCGCCCCCTTCCTGCCGATGATGATCCCCTTCTGCGAATCCTTCGCCACATGGATCGTGGCAGCGATGCGGATCATGTTCTTCGCCTCGTCTTCCTTGAAGGCGTCGACGACGACGGCAGTGGCGTAGGGGATCTCCTGGTGGGTGCGGAGGGTGATCTTCTCGCGGATGATCTCGGCGGCGATGAACCGCTCGGAGCGGTCCGTCATCATCTCCTCGGGGAAGTAACGGGGTCCCGCGGGGAGGGCCTTCCAGATCTCCGTAATGAGGTGATCCACGCCATCGCCTTTCAAGGCGGAAAGAGGGAGGATCTCCCGGAAGGGGTGCAGACCCTGGAACGTGTCGATGAGGGGCAGCAGGATCCGCTTTTCCACGAGGTCGATCTTATTGATGGCCAGAAAAACGGGGAGATGGGACTTGCGGAGGGCCTCGATGATGAAGCGGTCGTCCGGATGGGGGGCGGGTCCGGCCTCGGCGATCAGCAGAAGGAGATCGACATTCCCGAAGGTTCCCGTCGCCGCGTCGACCATCGCCCGGTTCAGGGGGGAGGTCCCCCGGTGGATGCCCGGTGTGTCGAGGAAGATCAGCTGGCCTGCCTGCTCTCCCGTGAGGTTCTTGATACCCATGATTTTGTTCCGCGTCGTCTGGGGTTTGTGGGTGGTGATCGCGATCCTCTCGCCGACGATCCTGTTGAGGAGGGTCGATTTCCCCACGTTGGGCCTGCCGATGATGCCGATGAAACCGGATTTGAACATGTTCGTTTCCTATCCTCTCTGACTCACTGATCGGAGATTAAATACCATGTACGCCATCTGCATGCAAATCTTCCCGGCGGCTCTCCGTGATCCGGTCGGACCAGTCCGTCTTCAGTTGCCTGCTTCCCGCTGTCAGGATCAGCATGTGCCGAGGAAGGGCGGGATCGGCGGTAACGCGGATATCGGCGAGGTTGAAACGCTCCTTCAGGGCGGCGATGTTTTCCCTGCGCTGCCCACGGAAGTTCGAGACGTCGGCGGGGGCAAGGGCAAAGGTGACGGCCCTTTCTCCGGGGCCGGCGGCAGTGAGGAGGGATACGGCCATCTCCAGAAAAATGGCGGATTCGACGAGCGTCCTTAAGGCCGGGTGGAAGGGTCCCGCGACGACGGCGTCAGGTTCTTCCAGCTCCCGGGTGGTCTGGAGGCCGAGGCGGATGACGGGAATCCCCGCATTGGTCAGTTTTTTAAGTGCTTTTTTGCAGAGATCTACGGCTTCCGCAAGCGTCAGCGGCGTATAGCGTCCCTCACGAAAGGCCTCGGCGAGGGCGGTGTCCCTGAGGACGAGCGTGGGGTGGATCCGGACCATGTCGGGCCGGAGGGCGATCACCTTTTCGATAGTTTGTGCGAAACAATCCGGGCTGTCCCCCGGGAGACCCGCCATCAGATGGATTCCTGTCTCGAAGCCCCGCTCCCTGAGGAGGGTCACCGCCCGGACGGCGTCGGCCGCCGTGTGTCCCCGCCCTGAACGGAGCAGGACTTCGTCGTCCAGCGACTGCGCCCCCACCTCGACCGTCGTCACGCCAAAGGCCTTGAGGAGGTCGAGGCCTTCCGCGTCGATCTCATCGGGGCGGGTCGAGAGGCGGATGCCGTCGACCGCCCCCTCCCGGAGAAAGGGCGACGCCAGTTCGAGGAGGCGCTGCTGTTCCTCCTGCTCCATGCCGGTGAATGTTCCGCCGTAGAAGGCGATCTGGACAGGGCCGTCCTTCCGACCGGCGCTGCGGAGACAGGCGCGAATGGTTTCCCTGAATGCCGCTTCCGTGATCTGCTGCGGACGCTCCCCCGCGGTCATCCTTTCGTTGCAGAAGAGACAGCGGCGGGAGCAGCCCCGGTTCATGATGAAGATGGGGATGATCATGGGCCGATCTTTTCCGCTTCGCCTGCGGAGTAGGGGCCATTTCTCTGGAGATCTTCCAGGGCCATTTTTGCCGCCTGCTGTTCCGCCTCTTTTTTGTTCTTCCCCGTTCCCGTTGCGATGACCCGCTCGCCGATGACGAGGCCCGTCTCGAAGCGCTTATCGTGGTCCGGGCCGGTTTCGGAGATCAGGATGTAGTTGGGGACCTCCCGAAAGCGGGTTTGGCAGATCTCCTGGGCGGCAGTCTTGTAATCCCGGTAGACGGCGGCGATCGCCCCCTCTTCGATCAGCGGCGCGAAGAGCCGAGAGATGAAGGCGGAGGCCCGGTAGAAACCACCATCCAGGTATATCGCGGCAATGACGGATTCGAAGGCATTGGCTAAAAGCGATGGTTTCATCCGGCCGCCCGAGGCCTCCTCCCCTCGGCCGAGGAGGAGGAACTCTCCGATCCGGAAGCGCCTGGCTAGTTCCGCGAGGGGTTGCTCGTTCACAACGGACGCCCGGAGTTTAGAGAGCTGTCCCTCGGTATAGTCCGGGAATTCCTTCATCAGCATGTCGCTGACAGTGAGCTCCAGGACGGCGTCGCCGAGGAATTCCAATCTTTCGTTGTCTTTGCAGGAGAGGCCGGGGTTCTCGTTGACGAACGACCGGTGGGTGAGGGCGTTGTCCAGAAGACCGCCGTCCTCGAAGCGGTAGCCGAGGTGCGCCTCCAGCTCTCTGAGGGTCTGCAACCTTTCCTCATTCATGAATCACCTCTGCAATCAGCCGGCCGTTCCGGAAAGATTCAGGCAGTGCGCGGACGATCCGGTTGGCGTCGACGCTGCCGCCGCGGACGGCGACAGGAATGTAGTTATCGGAGAATCCAACGGGGAATCCGGTTGATTTATCCTTACGCGCCTCAACGAGGATCGCCAGCGGCGTTCCGATGAATCCCTCGGCGAAGACGCGCCGCTTTTCCGCCCCGACCTTTCGCAGGCGTTCCGCCCGCCTCTTTTTCTCCCCCTCGGGAACCTGGCCGTGCATAGCCGCCGCAGGCGTGCCGGGTCGCCGTGAATAGGGGAAGATGTGGAGATAGGCGACGGGCAGCTCCTCCACCAGCCGGAGGGTGTTAAAAAAGGCCGCCTCCGTCTCCCCGGGGAATCCGGCCATCACGTCGATCCCGACGGCGATGCCGGGGACGGCATCGCGGATCCTTTCAATGAGGCTGCGGAAAAAGATCGCGTCGTAATCCCGGCTCATTGCGGCCAGGATCCCGTCGTCTCCGCTCTGGAGCGGGATGTGGAGGTGACGGCAGACGACGCCGGACGAACCCGTGAGGGCGATGAGCCCGTCGGTCACTTCGCGGGGTTCGATCGAACTGAGGCGGAGGCGCTCGACCAGGCGTTCATCTGCGATGCGCCGGACGACCGCCGTCAGATTCTCAGGAGGGGTAAAGTCGCGGCCGTAGGCGCCGAGATGGATCCCCGTGAGGACCACTTCCCGGTAACCGGTCCGGGAGAGAGCGGAGATCCTCTCCATGACCTCCTCCGGAGGAAGACTCCGGCTTCCGCCCCTCGCCCGGGGGACAATGCAATAGCTGCAGAAGGAGTCGCAGCCGTCCTGGATCTTCAGAAAGGCCCGGGTGTGCCCGGGAAAGACGGTTGCCCCCGGAAGGGAGATCCAGCCTTCCTTCCGGATGTCGCCGACCAGGACCAGCGGTTCTCCCGCCGCCATCTCCCCGATGAGTTCGGGGATCCGCGCCTTCTCCCCGTTTCCTGCTACCACCCGGACGCCGGGGATCCGGGCGATCTCCTCCGGGGCTCTCTGGGCGTAACATCCGGTCACGAGGACGGCCGCTGCCGGGTTTCTCCGGATCGCCCGGCGGATGAGCTGGCGGGACTGGCAGTCCGTCCGCCCGGTGACCGTGCAGGTGTTGATGATGTAGCAGTCCGCCTGTTCCTCGAACGGAACGAAGGCTATACCCCGGCCGGAGAGCGCTTCCACGATCCCGGCCGATTCGCACTGGTTGACCTTGCAGCCGAGGGTGGCTACGGCGATCTTAAACATCGGTCCCCTTTCGCTCCAGCTATTCACCGCACATTTAAGCGCCGGCAGTGCGTTTGTCAAGGTGAAACGATTTCTGGTCTTTCCCGGCCGTTTCCGGTAAAATGCCGCCGCATATCGAAGGAGGTTGTTTATGGAAGAAATCGTCCGCGTCGTGTCCGAAAACTGGCTGATCGCGATAGCGGTCATTTTCGCAGTTCTGCTGCTCTTCTATTTTCTCTTCAAGAGTTTCGTCAAGCTGGTCCTGATCCTGACCCTCGTTGCGGTCGCGGTCGGCGGCTACTTCTACTTCAAGCATCCGGAGAACAGGCCCGCAAACCTCAAGGAGGCCGTGCAGAAGGCCCGCACCGCGGCCGGACAGACGCTCGAAAAGGGGCGGGAACTGGTCGATAAGGGCAGAGAGACTTACGAGAAGGGCAAGGAGATTGTCGAGAAGGGGAAGGTCGCTCTGGACAAGGGGATCGAAAAAGGGAAGGTCGTTCTGGATAAAGGGCTGGAAAAGGGAAAAGAGGTCGTCGAAAAGGGCAGGGATGCTACCGGAAATATGACGAAAACCTTAGGCGGCGAAAAGGATGCCGGCAGCCGTCAGGGGCCTTGAGAAGGCTCTGAAGAGATCCCGTTCCGTAAAAAGCGCAGCAAGATTTTACTTGTTTGCGATCTCCAAGAGACCGTCCCAATCCAGCGTCGGGAAGACGCAGCGGAGGTTGTGGTCATCCTCCACGAGGTGGTAATCGAGATTCAGAAAGAGCTTCGCTGCGACCTGTCTGGTCGGTTCCGGGAGGACGACGACGTCTTGTTTTCCGTGGTAGAGTGTCACGGGAAGTTGCAGTGGCGTTGAGTCATAGGCGCATAGATGGGCAAGACGGAGGGCCGGAGCGAGGAGAATCAGCCGCCGGACGCTCGGTGCGTGATTGCATGCAAAAAGGGTCGCCATCAGTCCCCCGAGGCTCGAACCGACGAGGATCAGCTCCTTTCTCCCGGAAAGGCCCCTCTCAAGCTTCGCCATCCGCTCCTCAAGGGCGCCGGTGTAGTCGTCTATGAGCATCTCCGGGTATTTCTCCCGGAAAAAGCTCCCCTTGGTTCCGCGGCTGCTGCTGTCGCGGCCGTGGATAAATACACGCGTAAAATCGGTCATCTTTACCATCCCGCACCTGGAATGCCGCTTTATCGCGGCCGCACCGCGCCCTGCCCTGTTGCGGGGAAAACAAGCCGCCCCGCCCCTTCCCGTTGCTTTCCATATCCCGGTGTGTTATGAATTTCAAGTAAAAAAATGGGGGAGCGGTCATTTGCGGGAATGCCCCATTCCTGTAAGCTGCCGAGGCCCTTTCGGAAAGAGGAAAGATCGATGTCGCGTGTGATTCCCTTCCGGGCGCTTAGACCCGAAAAACCGTACGTCCATCAGGTCGCGGCCCCGCCCTATGATGTCCTTAACGTGGCGGAGGCGCAGCGCCTGGTCCGGGACAAACCGTTGAGCTTTCTGCACGTGGAAAAATCAGAGATCGATTTTCCCGCCGCGGCCTGTGTGGATGACCGCCGTATCTACGAGCGGGCGAAAGAGAATCTGGAGATGCTGATCCGGAAGGGCATCCTTTTCAGCGAGGAGACCGAGGCTTTTTATCTCTACCGGCAGCGGAAGGGGGATCATCTCCAGACGGGGATCGTGGCCGGCGTAAGCATCGCCGAATACGAGGCCGGTCAGATCAGGCGGCACGAGCTGACGCGGGCGGATAAGGAACGGGAGAGGACGTGCCATATAGAAACGGTCGGAGCGCAGACGGGACCGATCTTCCTCACCTATCGGGGGCGGGAGGCGATCGACCGCCTGGCGGCAAGGGTTGCCGCCACGACACCCGAGTATGACTTCACGGCCGATGACGGCGTGGTCCATACCGTATGGGTCATCAGAGGTCCCGCGGAGGTCCGTGAGGTGATTGAAGGATTCGCCCCGGTCGAGGCCCTCTACATCGCCGACGGACATCACCGCGCGGCTGCCGCGGCAGCGGTCGCCCGCCTCCGGCAGGCCCGGAATCCCGGCGATCGGGGAGACGAGGCGCATCATGTGATGATGGCCGTCCTTTTCCCCCATGATCAGCTCCGGATCATGGATTACAACCGCGCCGTCCGTGATCTGAACGGCCTGGCGGAAGCGGCGTTTCTGGAGCGTGTCGGCGGGAATTTCCTGATCGCGAAGGGCTACCCCGGGAAAACCCCGCAGAAGTCCCATGAATTCGGGATGTATCTGGGCGGCGCCTGGTATCTTCTCTCGGCCCGCGAGGAGATCCTGAGAGATGACGATCCCGTCGCCGGCCTGGATGTCTCGCTGCTCCAGGATCGCCTCCTCGGCCCGATCCTCGGAATCCGGGATCCGCGGACGGATTCAAGGATCGACTTCATCGGGGGCATCCGGGGGATGGCGGAGCTGGAGAGGCTTGTGGATCGAGGCGGTTTTACCGTCGCCTTTTCCCTCTATCCTCCTACGGTGGAACAGATGATGGCCGTGGCGGACGCCGGCAAGGTCATGCCTCCGAAATCCACCTGGTTCGAACCCAAGCTCCGGAGCGGTCTCTTCGTGCATCGGCTGGAGTGAACATGGACGGGCGCAAAAGCGGCAGCGAGACGGTCGATGAGATCATTGGGGGGCACCTCCGGATCATCCAGAAAAAACATGGATACCGCTTTTCAATCGACGCCCTCCTCCTGGCCGGTTTTGTCAAACTGCGGGAGGACGATGACCTTATCGATCTGGGGACGGGGAGCGGGATTGTCGCCATGATACTTGCGCGCCGCTACCGCTGCGGGAGGATCCTCGGGATCGACATCCAGGAGGAACTCGCGGCGATGGCGGAGCGGAGCGTAGTCTTAAACGGCCTCGAAGATCGCGTGGAGATCCGCCGGGGGGACATCCGCTGCCCGGAGTCGCTCTGCGCCCCCATTTCCTTCACGGCGGCCGTCTTCAACCCTCCCTACCGGCGGTTTCGGTCGGGCCGGATCAATCCCGATTCCGAAAAGGCCGTGGCCCGGCATGAGATCGAGGGAACGGCGAGGGATTTCCTCGCTGCCGCTGGCTATGTCCTCCGTGAGGGAGGCCGCGCCTATGCGATCTATCCCGCGGCGCGGATGGTGGAGATGATCTCGCAGATGAGGGCCTGCCGGATCGAGCCCAAGCGGATGCAGATGGTCCACTCCCGTCCGGGCGGAGGAGGCGCTTTTATCCTCGTGGAAGGGGTGAGAGGGGGGCGGGAAGAGCTGGTCGTTGAGTCTCCGCTTTACATCTATGGGGAGACGGGCGGATATTCTGTGGAGATGATGGCTGTTTTCAGAGACCTTGCCGCTTCTCCCGCTGACGGCGGCGAGAGATCTCCCGCGTCATGACCCGCTCCATGATCTCGCGGAGCTCCGGGTCCCGGATGGCGTCGAGGCTTTCCCGGATCATATTGCGGTCGCGCCCCTTGAGCGGGGCAGGGATCGGGTCGGCCAGCTGCCGGTCGGCGGCGCCGGGAGGCGGCGCCGGGATTTCGCCGACGGAGAAGAAGATCCCCTTGACGCTCCCGCTTCCCGCAAGTTCATTCATCTTATCGATGATTTCCTCCTTCAGGAATTGGAGCTGATGCATCCAGACAGGGGCGGAGACCCGGACGAACAGGGTCCCCCGCTTCAGCGAATCGGGATGGGTCTGGGCGGCAATCTGGGGACCGACGGCCCGTCTCCAGATTGCCAAGAGGCGCCGGTCCGTCCCGGCATGGGGGATATTCCTCTTCTTGAGGATCTTTAGGAGGATTTCCCCAAGCATCTCCGGTTTTGGCTGCCTTGCTCTTTTTCGCATCCGCTTTTTTCTCACAGTTTGGACTTTGGGTCAAGGGGCCCGGTCATTTTACAAGGGAGGAGCAGGATAGGGAGCTGATGGAAATGGTCAAGGCGCCATCAAGTGCGATGTCACGAAAAAGAAGGAGATCGGAGGACCGGTTGCGCAGCTGTGGTCGGTGGGGGTTTTCCGCACGAGCGCTTCAAGGCGTCAGATGAGTTTTTTAAGGTTCATCCGGGTGATGCGTACTTTCATGATAAAGGATGAGATTAAAGCCCAATAGCAAGCAACCTAAACTTTCACAAGTCCGCGACGCTCGATATCGAATTGAGGTGAGGATTACCGCTTATAAACGACATTTCACGTGGGCAAAGCCGTTGTGCAAATCACTGCAGCCGAGATAACGATAGATAATCTGCTCGTCATATGGCCGCCAGAATCCGTACTGTATGGAGAAACGCTCTTCATAAATCCCGACAAAGGTCTCAAAATAGTCCTCCACGCAACGGTAATAATCGGATAACTGCGGATTTCGTGGACGATAAGCAGCGGCAGGAGCTGATTAATCCTTGCGATATGTTACGCGAGAGAGTAGAAGATCATCAGGGCCGTTTATAATAATTATCCGACGCCGTAACAGATTTTTCTTTACAAGAGTTAACCTATAGGTTAATAATGACCCTCACAACGCTTTATTCGGGACAAGAGTATATCATTTCAGCCTTGATCATAAATAGACATTGTTTGGTACAGGAATTCCTTTTGGGTCTTGATAAGCAATCTGAAGTGCAGATATTGAGCTTGCTCAAGAGAACTGGCGACAATGGGCCATCGATCAATGGAGAAAAATTTAAGCATCTTAAAGGAAAAATCTATGAACTGAAAACGAGAACCGGGGTCAGGGTATTGAGTTTTTTCGGAGAAGGCAAGTCCCTCATTCTAACTCACGGGTTCTTCAAGCCGTCCAAGAAAAAACTCCAGTTTGAAATCGGCAAGGCGGCGGAATGGGAAAAGACATATCAGGAACATATAAAGACACAAAAGAAGGAGAAGAGGTAAGAGCCATCATGGATACGGAAAAATGGTTCAATGATAAATTGGCGGCATTGAAAGACGATGCCGATTTTCGCCTGGAGACAATTATCCTCGATTTGACCGAGCAAATCAGTGCAAGGATGAAAGAGAAAGGGATGACGCGGGCCAAACTGGCCACGGTCTTAGCAGTCACCCCGGCCGCCGTCACAAAGATATTGAATGGGAATCCGAATTTTACACTGAAGACCCTCCTGAAAGTGGCTGATGCCTTGGAAATTGAATTACATGTCACTCTTGGCGCAAAAAAAGGTGTTGGCAAATTGGCTATTGTGCATCCCTTCCCCGAGATGCAGAGAAAGCAACGGCCATCCATTCCCACGGTTGAAGACGATATATACCCAACCGAAAAACCAAAAGAATATCCATTATATTTGAACAGTAACGATTCGACAATAGGTCCCCGTTTGGGTGGATCATTCAGTTGTTAGAAATAGGAGGTGATAAAAAATGGCGACCAGTAAAAAAATGAAAGAGATCATTGTCACCGAGATCAAATATTCCCTAAACAAGATGGATGAAGCTGCCAGTGTCGAGGAGAAGCTTTACTATTTCAGCGCGGTCCAGGGAATATTTCACCGCGTGTTTAATATAGAATTCAGTCCGGAGCTTCTCTTTACCCATTTCATTTTCAACGAAGCCTTCAAGGCTTTTCAGCAGAAGTTAGCCACCATGAAGATGGGGGATCTTGTTTTTGTGATTGATGATCAACAGATGGGCAGACTTACCGATTTAACCAAGGAATTCCTCGCTCAATTTGAGGCGGGCAAGAGTACCGATGATGTTTTAAAAAAAATGGTCACCCTGCTGTATTCCGTCACTGGAAATGGCAACTATCTAATGGGGAAAGGGTTGTTGAAAATATAAGAAAGCTGGTCGATCCGCATGAATGTCAATTTTATGTTTTGAATTGTACATTCGGATATGCTTCTCTCTTCAAAAAGCGCACAACGTCAACAAACCTTATGTAATCTGCTGTCCTGCCTATTTCATATCCAGCATGTGGGATATTTGAGGATTATGATGTTTTTCACGTGACAGCAGAAATCATCATACCAGAGATTCAGATTTAAATATCATCGAAATAATTCAAACAAGTGGTGCCGATCCCAAAGAGTAATACCACGATCTTTGGCGAAAGTTATTGCATCTGCGGTAAAGCCATTAGGACAAACCGCGACGCCCCTTATACCAGCGGCGTTCTTCGGAAGTACCCCGTTTAGAGCTCTTACCACATCAACACCCACAGGTGATGCATGATTTTTACATTGAATATAAAGGATTATCTCTACGCCAATATCATCATCCCGCCGTGCTATAAGGTCAACACCCCCATCGCGGATCACAGGAGTGGTTTCTACTCTCCACTTCTTTTGTTCCAATAGCTGTTTCAAATGTTCCTCAAATTCCATACCACTCATTTCCGCATAGTTCCCTGTAAATGCCGCTCTACGTTTCGGCTGTTTTAAGTGCTCGGGAGGGACCAAACCAAACAAGCCGAAAAGCTCTTCGCTTGACAATTTTGATTTCAGATCAATTGAAACACTGTCTACCAAATCATCAAAAAGCAACTGTTTTTCTTTTAAGATCTTTTCAATTCTCTCTTCAATCGTATCTTCGATAATATATTTATAAACATTAACGGGAAAAGTTTGGCCAAGGCGGTGAGCCCTACCTTCGGCCTGAAGCTCAACGGCAGGATTCCACCAGCGATCAAAATGAAAAACATACGAAGCATCCTGTAAATTAAGCCCTTGTCCACCGGCGCGGAGGGAAAGAATGAGAACTTTATGATCTCGATTTTCTTTAAAGGTCCTTATGACCGAATCTCGCTGTATTGGGGAAAGATCACCGATAAATAAAAGAGGGTTATATTCTTCAAGTCTTGATGCTATGGCATTTGCCCCATATGTTGAATCCGTGAATTGCGAAAAAATTAATGCACGATATCCCTCAGATACGAGAATATGTAATCTCTCAAGCATATCATCAAACTTGACAGATCCGCCATCGATCGGACAGAAATTGCATATCTGCTTTAATTTCATAATAAGCGCTAAGATGTTTTCAATTCTAATAGACTCCCCACTTTCCTTTAATTGGATGATACCTTCTTTTTCAGCCCGCTCATAATATTTGCGCTGTTCTGAATTCATTGATAGAAATAGCTGGCTGACAATTTTGGGCGGAAGCTGTGGGAGCACATCTTGCTTCTTCCGTCGAAGCTGTAAACTTTTATGTATTTCTTGCAGTTCAAAACCCGGTTTGAGCCGAGGTGCTGACTCGCCGTCTTTGAGGGCTGTTACAAATTCGAGAATCGAAGCGAGATCGTCCTCTCGATTTTCGAGGGGAGTACCCGTCAGCGCCCAAGCTCTTTGGCGATTTAAGAGTTTACATTTGCGACTGATTTCGACATCCCGATTCTTAATTTTTTGAGCCTCGTCAAGAATGACAACATCCCATACTCGACGGCGGGGCGGTGATTGAGAATGGTCCGTACAATCAGACCGGAAGGTTTCATAACTCGTAAGGTAAATATGGGCAGGTGTTGCCCATTGCCATGTTCGCTCTGCTGTTATACCTCGAATGGTGGCGATACGTAATTCTGGAGCCCAATAATGGATTTCCTTGCGCCACTGACCGACGAGGCTCGCTGGGACAATTAATAGACAAGATTCGATACGACGCTGCAGAAAAAGGATGCGGAGAGCGCCAATAGCCTGAATTGTCTTTCCAAGACCCATATCATCTGTAAGCAATAAGGCGTCTTTTGAAAGCAATGTTTTTATTCCTTCGATCTGATAGTCGAACAAGGCGTGCGGCCACTCTAAAGGTCCAATTCGTGACAACAAAACGTCAGTTGGTGGTTGGAGCAGATACGCTAATCTTTTAGGAAGAGAGATTGCTTGTTCATCTTTATGAAAACTATCTTTAGGGGTTTGTGGCAATAAACACTGGTGTGACGGTTTTGATGTTTTTAAACCGGCTGGTTCCTCCTTTAATAGTATCCCAGCAAGTCCAGCACTACCAAATACAAAATCATCCTGTTGTGTATGGCCGGAAATGAGATTTTCAGGTATGTTTAAATCACAAGAGATCATTAATGAGACTGGTGATAATAAAGCGTTGTCATCAGATGGTGATACGTGTCGGGGAGCAGATAGGATTGCGGATGGTATAGAAAGCCTTTGGGGAATATCCTCACTCAGCTTAACCGAGCGCCGAAAAATACCAAACCAGCGTGCTCTCGGGACGTTTTCAAAATTTCGCTCTGTCCACCAAAGCGCATCTGCACTCATTATGTACCTTTAATCTGAATATACTTCCCGGAGTCCAATTAATGCCCGCTCGAAGGGCTCTATGAGTAAGCCCTTGGTAGACAATTCATGCAATAGTTTCAATTCAATTGAATCGTCAGGTGGTCTTCCCGGATACCAAAAGAGATTCATTGGTTCTTCTACTTCGATCCTATCCTGAATTTCGGTTGCTGAATAAGGAAGGGCTTTAATTGCCGGTGCTATCCGGCAGACTGGAACGGACAATTGAATATCCTGGCAGAAAAGTTCACTGCTCACCTCTTCAGCAAGACAAAGTATCAATCGTGGCGTTTTTGGACATAAGGAAAACAGCGATGTAGTTAATTTTCTGATTGCGTGGCGGTGGATATCCGCCTGTCGCCAAAGAAATGTGTGTGGAGTCTCTATGCGGTTGTATGTAAATTCTATTGGCTCACCGCGCGCATTGATCAGGAATAGTGCTGCTTGATATCCGGATTCATCCTGTGCAGGTAGAATCTTGAGATATCCCGCTATCCCTAAATCATTCTGTTCGTCTGCATCATGATAGGGTATGGGCATTAATCGAAGCCTCCGCATTTATTACTATTCAATGCTGTAGGTTTCAGTACCTTCGGTTTCAACTTCTAAATTTTTATCCTCAGTATAGTCCTGCACGAGAGTTGTGACTTCGATTTCAGGTTTGTAGTCTTTATCAAGTCGTTTGAGATCCCATTCGGTAATCCAACCTTTTACATATTGGCGCATTCGTGCAGTGGTCATACTCTCTATAGATTGTACAGGTGGAGGATCCCAATTGTATGCTTTTGCATGTATTGATCGTACTTTTTCATAAGTCTGATCCAGCATTTCTTTATCCGGTGAATTTAAACGGTTACATTCTTTTTGAATGACCCTCATGCCTCGCTCGGCCTGGCTGGCCAGGAGAAGATCGCTTTCCGTTCCTTTTGCTCTTAATCTGTTAGGTACTTTTTCAAAATCATCCATTCCTTCCAGAATCTTACTCTGGAAGTCTTCACTGATTGTGGCGACAACTGTCATTCCCGAATAATTTGAATCGTCAAGTTCTCCGATCCATCTTGCTAATTCTGCATAAGATTTAGCCCTTTGCATCAGCGAGTATTTACTTATTAATTCGACCTCGTCAATCAGTAAAACCCATCCGGAATAACTAGCGGCGATAATGAGGCGAGCTGCAAACTTGAATCTCTGTAAAGCAAGATCTTTCGCCGTAATGTTGTCAATCTTGTAGGTTACAGGTTCTCGACACGCTTTAAGATATTTTTTTAGTTCACTTGCCCCAATTTTATCACCCGACCAAAATCTGATAATCCGGTTACTGAATTCGGGATCATTTTTCATTCGTTCATATAAAAAAAGTGTAGCAGCAAATCTCGAATTAAGCCCCGCTTTTTGATGTATCCATTGGTAAAAATCAGCATAGGCCTGACTGTTGAATTTCAAAGCAGTGGCTATTTCTGTTAGGGCGCTGCCCCGTTTACCTGGTACAATTGCAGCCTCAGCCGCGGCACGATATAATTTTACCGGATCAAAAATGGGGGTCTCTTTGCTGATGACAATCTTACTGCACACAAAATTCTGTTCCAAGGCAAGGTGCATCAGATATTCAAGAAGATGTGATTTCCCCGTGCCAAAATCACCGGCAGCCATCATGCCTTCGTTTTTATCCTCGCCACCATTTGAATGTTTTACTCTCTGAAGTTGCTGTCGAAATTTATCCTCTATTTCCGGTTGACTACATCCCAATACCGCAACGGCGTCACGATTAGGCACGCCATTGCGTAATGCCTCTATGGCACGTCGATTTTTCACTTGATCATCAATGTTCATGCTTGAACCTCCTATTTCACATAACGCATTCAGTTTGCCTTATTGCTTCCCAAGCGAATTAGCGATGATAGAGGATTTTGTCTTCGTTTGTCTCTAACTTCATCTGTGATTCTCAACTTTAGGGCGTCGTAACGGTTTAAGCCCCGTCTGTCATCTGGATCAAGGAATTCTTTTGAAGCAAGAACCACAATTAAACAGCCCTCCATTTCATCCGTGCCATCAATAAATTGGCGAAGCACTTCATAAGCATCCAGAACGGCAGGAATGGAATAGAAAAAACCATCATCAGGATCCCGTGATCTCGTTGAACTAAGGTAACGCGTGATGTCAAGCACGAGTAACAGACCGTTTTTGCCGTTGACCCTGAGCCAGTGGGTGAGAGAAAACAGCATGTGTCGGGCATTGTGCCGGGCAATTTTTTGAAAAATTAATGCCTCTTTTAATGTTGAAATCAGCCGGAGTTCACCTTGTAGCCATTCCTTTACAGCATTACTTAAAAATAAAGTCGGGCCCGATGTATCGAGCTGATCCAAACAAAGACGGATCATGGCAATTCTGAATTCCTGGCTCATCTCATAATCACGAAAAATCCCTGTGCCGAGCCATGTTTGTACTTCTTTTCGTAACAGTATTTCCTCGATATTATTGGTTGCAGCTATATGTTGAAGATTAAAATCCTCTCTGCGAATCGGTAGCTTATAACCATTTTGCGTAAAGATTGTTTCAACAAATGTATGTGACAACTCATCCCAATCAATCTGTCGAGCTATTTCGTGAAACAACTTGTCGATCATATGAATCTTGGTTGACACCGCATTGACGGATGAAAAAAGATAATTTTCTTCTTCTGAGGTTTTTCGCAGCAGATTTACTAATTGGTTATGGTCAATGTCTTCCATAGGGACGACAAATTTTACCGCTGCTCCACCGTGTTTAATAAAATTCTGCAGATATTCTCTTCGAAGCGTGTCTGTCCAGTATTGTGGCGTGATATACATGGCAATCGCCTCCTAATCCTTGGAAAATGATATACCGTAATATCGTTTGTCCTGGCCTTCTTGCGTAATAACGCGAATCGTGCCCGTGGTCCATCTTGTTCCTGTGCTCGCCGGCAGTCTTATTACGAAACCCTTCTTTGTCGCGGTTACACCACTCTGATCAAGAAGATAAAGGTCGCGTGCAAATTCCTGACGCGAATAATCTTTGGCTTGCCCAGGCAGAAGAGTTAATAATCTGTATATTTCAAGAAGGGTTATGACGATCCCTTTGCCTGCTTGAGCCTTCCCGCGACTTCTTATGAGAATTTCGTATGCCGAAAAAAGGCTCTCTAAAAAGATATCCGGCTTAAACCTCACAGGCTTATTTTGCAGGATTTTCAGATGACTTACCAGAGTTGAAGGGCGCAGCCGCCTTTCTTTTTGTTTGTCAATCTGTACGGCAAGCTCATTGGGCAGAATGCGTAAGAGAAAAGGATAACAATATAATCTTTCATCCTGTTCAAAAATTTTTACTCCCAACGTTTTAGACATCTCCAAGATCTCAGCAGAAAATTCCTTGCTGGCAACATAGCTTTCCGTGTCGAAATTCCATCCGTCTCGCGTATTTACAAATTGTTGTTTCAGCGCAGCGATCGCCTGTTCCGCAGAATCTATGGTTTTCCTTAATTCTCGAAAACTTCCTGCCTTGATGGCGCTGCGAAATCTCTTTAAGGAACTGACGACTGAATTTGCCGCTTTTAAGGTTGCATCAATATCGGTCTCAGTTTTTGCAAGTGCCTTTTCAAGGCCATTCGGATAGATGTTTTCCATTTCAACCCCCCTTTTCAGTTTCATGACGATATATTCATCTCATATTGATCTTCATAATTAAATTTACCACATCATATTCACCAGTTCCGATCGCCATCGTCTGTAATTTCCCAATTGAACAGCTTGGGAAAAATCATCACAATCCGAGGGCGTGAGAAACTTAAACCAATATCGCTGTGGGTTACCATTAGTCTTTGAGTCGAGTAGACCAGTTTCTCCCGATACTGTTAGGTTGAAGTTTGTTTTCTCTGTTAACCGCCTGGCTTTCCGGAGGTGCCACAATATTTGGACCATGTATCCGTTGGCCCCCCAAACCTTCACATAACTGCTTATCTATATCATATTTTCTGGGGGAATAACATCATTGATTCCGGTTTGAAATCAAGCATTTTCTTGGAAGACTATGTTTTTTTGCTTTCAGGAAGCAACACATCAACCGGATGAGCCGTTTTTTAAGCTCTGCGGCAAGGGTGTTCCCCTCTGTTTCACGGATTGAGGATATCCCGGCAGGGGGTCCCCTCCCCGTAGACGAGCATGCGGTAGGTCTTCTCGATCCGGTCCCAGTTATCCTCCCGGTCCATGGACCAGTAACGACCAATGACAGAAACTACTTTCCCCAGGCCGATCTCCGCGGTCTTCTTCTCGATGCTCCCGATGTAGTGCGCCCCGCTTTCCGGTAGTTCGCCCCGCCGGCCGAGCATGGCGTGGATGTAGAGGTTGCGAACGCCCTCCCGCCGGGCGAGATCCAGCAGGGCGAAGAGGTGGTTGATCGACCCGTGGGAGCTGAAGAAGGATACAATGCCCAGGAGATGGAGCGCAGTCCTGCCGTCCCGGGCGGAACGGATCGTCTGCAGAAAGACCGCATTCCTGAAGAAGGAGCCGTCGGCAATCGCCCGATCAATCTTGACCCGGTCGGAGTAGACCCGCCTCCCGGCGCCGATATGGAGATGCCCCGCCTCTGAATTGCCGACCGCGCCCGCCGGAAGTCCCACGGCTTCCCCCGCGGCCTGAAGCGTTGTCTGGGGCCAGATTCTCATCAGGGAGTCCATCCGGGGGGTGCGGGCCTTTGCAATCAGGTTGCCCCACATCTCGTCGTTCCAGCCCCAACCGTCCAGGAGAAGCAGGAGGACCCGTCGGCGAGCGGCTGATTTACTCCCGTTTCCGGCAAGCGAAAAAACGGAGTCTGGTTCGATCAGGGAACGCCCCGTCATCGCCGGCGGTTGGGGAAGGCCGAGGAGGTTGAGGACGGTAGGGGCGACGTCGGCAAGCTCGCCTCCCGAACGGAGTACCGGACGGGGATCTCCCCCGGCGATGATCAGAGGGACGGGGCTGTCCGTATGGCCG
>MICJ01000054.1:0-5089 GCA_001830835.1 Syntrophobacterales bacterium GWC2_56_13
ATTTTTAAGCGGATAACCCGACCTGGAACGAATAGAATGATTCCTAAAAGTACGAAAAACCCGTCCATCTAAAAGTTGGTGGTGGATTACGGGTGCTTTTACAACTGGAATCTTGAGAATCCTCTTGATAAAGGATTTATCAATGGTAGTGCCGGCTTCCGCAAGGAACGTCACGAGTTTGTCTGCCTGTCCAACAAGCTCGGGCCGATCGGATATCACCGCTGCCTCGAAGTAGACAAGTGCAGAATGCTGGGACGCATTGGCTGATCCAACCACAGCCCAGTCATCAAGGACGAGAACCTTGGCATGAAGATCGGGGAGGTTAAAAAGCTCTACTCCAGACTTGAAGTACTTTTCCAGAGTGCTTGCGCTTGTGTGGCCACTCGCAATGGACGCATCGGACGCATCCGTAACCAGCAGGTCTCCGTTTCGCAGGGGCAGCAGGGTCGGGTCAGTGACGTATGCAATTGCGGCCCTACGATGCTCTGCCTGCTTGGCTTTTTTCTGTATGGTCACCCAGAGATTAACACTGATGATCTTGAGCATGATCTCTCCCGATGGCGTCTAAACGACTGAAATCAGCCGACGAGTTTACAAGGACGGCTGGATTTACTTGTTCGCCCTGCAATTCTTTTTTTCAATTCTGCAATTCCAATAGTTGGAGCGTCCTTCTCTGCCATCTTAGCCTCTCTAAGGCAGCGAAGATCTTCGTATGAAGCAAGCTCTTCCTGTATTTTCTGAAACTCTTCATAGGGTAAAACAGCAAATTCTTTTTCCCCGTTTTTCTTAATTATTTGGGCATTTACTACCATAAAAACTCCTTTCATCGATATACTTCTCGGCGATGACGAACCCTGTAAACAATTATGTTTTTATTTTCGATTTCAAACAAAACCCTGTAATAACCCACCCGCAAACGATACTCGGGAGTATAATTTGTAAGCCGTTTAACATCTCCCGTCAAATCATTACTCATTGCCTCAATTCCTTTGATGATTTGAAATTGCATTCGTGACGAAAGCCGTTCAATATCCCTCACCCTTGTTATTGACCACGGCGACTGTCTTCATGATCTTTTCCCCCTTCTACTTGCTCCGATTTATAACAACGGCATTCCCTATAGTCCCTTGCTCCGATTTATAACAATGGTATCCCCTATAGTCCATTGACGACCTGGTACATGATAAAGGATAACCATTCGCACGGTTCCCTTGCTGTCCTCAAAAAAGAGTCGCGTATTGTCGTACTCGCTGTCTCCACGCGTCACACTCTGTAAAGTCCCCCACTCTGCGGGGACAAGCCCTCTGGCTTCTCTCGGGTTTTCCTGACCATAAACAGCACCAGAAGAGAGGACTACAGCCAATGCAATGATTAACCATCCAAAATATCGCTTCATCGTCTTGCCTCCTTTTCATTGATTCCGTCTTTCTCCCTTTCATAAAGTCCGTCAAGTCCATACGGGGATTTTTCTGACAGTTTTGATTTATGCTCCTTTTCCATAATGAATGAATATAACGTTCGGCTAACCCGCCGTGCTATTCACGGTTGGGTCCTATCGGTTAGCCTTTCATAAATAATCCGATAATGGCCACAACCACGGCGGCTATGGCTGCTATACACGCAATTCCTGACCAGATCATTGACAGCTTTGCAGAAGCCGCTGATTGATCGGCGGCATTTGCCGACTTAAGCGCCGCATTTGTCAATTTCTCGGCTTCAGTCTTCAAGCCAAGTAGCTGGCAAATACGGCGTTCGTGTTCGGGATGATCGACAAGCTCCCGAACTCTTTGTTCAATAGTCTTTTGCCCACCTCCGAAGTCATTATTGAACTTTTGAAGTTCCTCGGTAGTGAGTTCACGTAATCTTCCTTCGTACTCTTCTAATGTCATTAATTTCTCCTGGCTAGTTATTCTATAGTTTCCGGATATCTCCACCACTCGGGCGCATATTCAGGATTCCATACAATAACCGTGCAATCATATCCTTGCACTTATGGAATGCCGCCCTCCTATCCCATTTTAAATGCGGTAGAATATCTATAAATCTCTTGACAAGCATAACGCAACCATTTTTTCTTCTTCCGCATATCATGTCAAAATTAAGATTGTAAGGAAGACGGAGAACTCCACATGTCGGCGGTCCCTTCTGCATTACCGTCAAAGTTTGATGAGCGTTTACGGATCAGGTCAATCCCTGACAACCTGCATGGGCCGTATCAAAAGTGGCTCTCTTCCGAGAGGTCGCTGATGTCTTGCGGGATGCGGAGGATCCCGTCCATGCGCACGAGGGAGGTGATCACACCCGCGCCGCCGCCGATCAGCATGATAATGTTGGGTCGGTAGGTTCGTATTTGTATGAATTGGTAATAATAAGTTGGCATATGTCATTTTTTCCTTGAAATTCCCACCTCAATCGTATATCCTGTCGCCCGCGTGAAGGAGGGAACCATGTCGGAAGAGATGATGAACACCAAAGAGGTCGCCCGCTACCTGGAAATCCATGAAAAGCAGGTCTACGCCCTGATCAAGACGGGGCGGATGCCGGCGACGCGGGTCACGGGGAAGTGGATCTTCCCGAAGAAGGTGATCGACGGGTGGATCGAGGCGAACGCCAAATCGGGCCTCGAACAGGCGCGTCAGAAGAGCGGCCGGATTTCGGGGGCGCTCCTGGCCTCGGGCAGCAACGATCCGGTCCTCGACATCCTCCAGACCTGCCTCCGGAAGGCCCATCCCGAATTTTTCATCTTCTCAGCGAATACGGGAAGCACGGAGGGGTTAACCGCACTGGAGAAAGGCTATACGGACATCGCCTGGTCGCACCTGCTCGATCCCGAAACGGGAGAATACAACATCCCCTACTTGGAAAAGCTGGTCCCGAGCGTCAAAGCCGTGGTCGTCAACATCTTCTTCCGGGAGTTGGGATTTCTCACGGCGCCGGGAAATCCCATGAACATCACGGGATTTGAGGATCTTGCACGGGAGGGGGTCCGTTTCGTCAACCGTCAGGCCGGTTCGGGGACCCGCCTCCTTCTGGATTACCACTTGGGAAGGGCGGAAATTTCTCCCGATCGCATCGCCGGCTACGAGCGGGAGGTGTTCACCCATTTCGAGGTCGGTCTGGCCATCCTCTCCGGTGGGGCGGATACGGGGATTGCCACAGTGGCCGTAGCGAATCTCCTCGGTCTGGCCTTCAGCCCCATTACCCGGGAGCGGTTCGATATGATCTGCGACCAGTCGGTCTTTTTTCAAAAGGGCGTCCAGGCGCTGGTGGAGGCGCTCACCGGCGATGTGTTCCGCAAGAGGGTCGAGAAGCTGGGGAGCTATGACTTCAAAAGCGCCGGCAGGATCCTCTATGTGAAGCCGTAGCCGGTCGGGGCTGAACCAACCGCAGAGTAAGGCGATCCGCAGTTTGCCGATGTTCTTTCCCGATTACGAAGCCTGGCGGAAGAGTTAGGGGAAATAAATTGATTCCCTTGGGATTTTATCCCCCGTCGGGCACGGTGGGGATTATGATGACTTAGAGGAGGTTGTGATGACGAGGCGATTTTTAAAAACGGGTTTTGCGGCGGTGATGATCGCCGTGGTTTTTCTGATCACGATGGCGCTGCCTGTCTCCGGTGCGGGTCCTGACCAGAAGAATCTGATCCTGGCCACGACGACCAGCACCCAGGATTCGGGCCTGCTGGACGTCCTGATCCCGGTCTTTGAAAAGCAGACGGGCTATTTCGTCAAGACCATTGCCGTGGGGTCCGGCCAGGCCATGGCGATGGGGCAAAAGGGCGAGGCCGATGTCCTCCTCGTCCACTCCCCCGAGGCTGAGGTGAAGTTTATGGCCGAGGGAAGCGGCGTGAACCGCCTGCTCGTCATGCACAATGATTTCGTTGTCGTCGGCCCGCCTGCCGATCCGACGGCGATCAAGGGAACAAAGAGCTCTACCGAAGGCTTAAAGAAGATCGCCGCAGCTGGCGCACTGTTCCTGTCGCGGGGGGACAACTCCGGAACCCATGCCAAGGAGAAGGGGATATGGAAGGCCGCCGGGATGAACCCGGAGGGCCAGAAGTGGTACCAGCAGACCGGCCTCGGGATGGGGCAGACCCTCAACGTCGCGGCCGAGAAGAAGGGCTATACCCTTGCCGACCGGGGGACCTGGCTTGCCCTGAAAAAAAACCTCGGCCTGGATATCCTGATGGAAGGGGATCCGCTCCTGCTGAACGTCTATCACGTCATCCAGGTGAACCCCGCCAGGTGGCCGAAGGTGAACGCCGACGGGGCGAAGGCCTTCTCGGACTTCATGGTGTCCGCGGAAGCCCAGGGGATCATTAAAACCTTCGGCGTGGAGAAATACGGTTCGCCGCTGTTCTTCCCCGACGCGGGGAAAAGGGAGGAGGTCCTTGGAAAATAGATGGATCTGATCGTTGAAGGCATCAAAAAGGCTTTTTCCCTCATCTTCACGTCGGATGCGGAGGTCCTCGGGATCACGCTCCTGTCGCTCAAGGTGTCGGGACTGGCGACGCTGATCAGCCTCTTCATCGGGATATCGGTCGGGACGGCCGTTGCCCTCTCCCGGTTTCCCGGACGGCAGCTCGTCGTGAGCCTGATCAATACGGGGATGGGTCTCCCGCCGGTCGTCGTCGGCCTCTTCGTCACGATCTTCCTCTGGCGGAATGGACCGCTCGGCTTCCTCGAAATCCTCTACACCCCGACGGCCATGATTCTGGCCCAGACCGTCATCGCCGCCCCCATCGTAACGGGGATCACGCTTGCGGCCATCCAGCATCTGCCGGCGAATCTCCGCCTCCAGATCCTGGCCTTGGGGGCTACCCGCGTGCAGATGGTCTGGCTTCTCGTGAAAGAGGCGCGCCTGCCGCTGTTGGCTGCAGTGATGGCGGGATTCGGCGGAGTCATCTCCGAGGTGGGCGCCTCCATCATGGTCGGCGGAAACATCAAGGGTTACTCCCGGGTCCTGACGACGGCGACGGTGATGGAGACGAGCCGGGGAAATTTTGACATCGCCATCGCTCTGGGGATCATTCTGATGATCCTCACGTTTCTTGTCAACGCCGTCCTCACACAGATCCAGCAGCGGGAGA
>MICJ01000054.1:5199-5341 GCA_001830835.1 Syntrophobacterales bacterium GWC2_56_13
AGGGGCAGATCCTCGTTTTGATCGGCCCGAACGGCGCGGGGAAATCGACGCTGCTCCTGGCGCTGGCCGGCCTGTTGAAACCCTCTCAGGGCAGGTTCCTCTTTCGGCAAGCGGAGATCAAAACCGGCGGTTTCGACTACCG
>MICJ01000055.1:0-2999 GCA_001830835.1 Syntrophobacterales bacterium GWC2_56_13
GTATGTAATGATTAATTTCCTCGTCGATGTCATGTACGGCCTGCTCGATCCCCGCGTTCGGAGGGGGATTCCCCATGGATAAACACACTTCGGACCGGAGCGTTCCAAATCCCCCTAAATCCCCCTTTCTTAAAGGGGGATTTAATACCTCCTTCTTGCTTGCCGCCGGCTGGATCGTTTTCATCCTTGTCTGCGCTGCCGGCGCCGGCTGGTTGGCTGGTTTCCCTCCCGATCAGATGGATTCCGCCCGGCTGGCGTCGCCTCCGTGCCTGGGGCATCTGCTCGGCACCGATGCCATGGGGCGCGATATTGCCGCCCGCCTCCTCTTCGGGGCTCGGGTCTCACTCGTGGTCGGTTTCTGTGCGCCCCTCCTCGGCCTGGTTGCAGGGCTTCTGCTCGGGGTGCCCGCCGGCTTCTACAGCGGCAGGGTCGAACGCTTCATAATGACTGGCGTGGATGTCCTGCTTGCTTTTCCGGGGCTCGTTTTTCTCCTGGTGTTCACCTTTGCTTTCGGTGCAAGCCTTCCGACCCTTACGGTCGGCCTCGGACTTCTGACTGCTCCCCGGTTTACCCGGGTCGCCAGGGCCAACACCCTCAGGTTTGCCGAGCGTGAGTTCGTTCTGGCCGCTCGGGCATCCGGCGCCGGCAATCTTTCGATAATCATCCGGGAGATCCGCGGATCGAGCGGGAGCTTCGCCATCAGCCGGCCCCGCTCCGTCAGGCGGTGGGGATGGACGGGCCCGCGTTCATCCTTGTTCTCCGTTTCGATCGCGCCGAGTTCGCGGAGGATCTCGATCCCGTCCCGGATGCTCTTCTGGGCAGGACGGTCGATGAATGGAAAGGCGTCGATGTCGCCGAGATTGAGGGCGAGCATCCGGAGGATGACGCCCGCCAGGTTGGCGCGGAGGATTTCCGGCGGCGTGTAGAGGGGGCGGCCGAGATAGTCCTCTTCGCTGTAAAGGCGGATGCAGATGCCGTTCTGGACGCGGCCGCAGCGGCCTTTCCGCTGATCGGAGCTGCTTTTCGATATGGATCGGACGGGAAGGCCGGCCGTCCGTGAGCGGGGGTTGTACTGGGCGATCCTGGCCAGTCCAGTATCGATCACATACCGGATTCCGGGGATGGTGATCGAGGTCTCTGCAACGTTGGTCGCGACTACTATCTTCCGGGCGGCCAAGGAGCCAAAGACCCGCTGCTGTTCTGCGTTGGTGAGGCGCGAGAAGAGGGGCAGGATTACCACCCCTTCCCGGAAACGCCCGGCAAGGAGGTTGCAGGTTTCCCGGATGTCCTGCTCCGTCGGCATGAAGATCAGGATGTCGCCGCGCTCGCGCCTCTCTATCAGTTCATCGACCGCCCGGACCGCCGCCTCGGCAGGGGTGATTTCCCCTTTTTCTTCCATCTGAGGATCAAGAGGCTGATAGCGAACCTCGACGGGATAAAGCCGCCCCGACACCTCGATGATGGGGGAGTCTCCGAAGGCCTTCGAGAACTTCTCCGTATCGATGGTCGCGGAGGTGATGACGACGCGGAGGTCGCAACGACGGGGGAGGATGGTCTTCAGGATGCCGAGAATGAAATCGATGTTGAGGGTCCGCTCGTGCGCCTCGTCGACGATGATCGTGTCGTAAGCGCGAAGCAGGGGATCGTGCTGCGTCTCCATGAGGAGGATCCCGTCGGTCATGATCTTAAAGAAGGCGTCGCGGGGGGCCCGGTCGTCGAAGCGGATCTTATAGCCGACCGAACGGCCGATCTCCTCTCCCATCTCTTCGGCAATCCGCCGGGCGACGGTGGTCGCCGCGATCCGCCGCGGCTGAGTGCAGCCGATCAGACCGGCGAGCCCGCGACCCGCCTCCAGGCACATCTTCGGGATCTGGGTCGTCTTCCCGGAGCCGGTCTCGCCGGTGATAACGACCACGGGATGTTTCCGGATCGCCGCCACTATCTCCTCCCTGCGCTCCATGATCGGCAAGGCCGGGGGATAGACGATCCGGGGGAGACGAGCGCGGCGGGCGGCCGTTTTTTTCATCAACTCGGCCGTGCTAACCAATACTCAACCTCGCATAAGTGTGTGTGCAACCCGCCTTTTAAAAATGTGAGGCGTGAAGCGTGAAAACTTCCTGACTCCTAAACCCGTCTTGGAAGCGGGGATGAGGGAAGCAATGATAATCGTTTCCTTGCCGGAAAGCCCCGCCCTGAGTGCGTATGCAGCGTTTCCAGGTCGGCATCGACGGGACGGCGCGGGCAGGATAATATCTTTACCGGGACAGGATGTCAAAGGTTCCGAAGTTTTAAGATTGATTTTTCCTGCACTTTCCTCTATATGTCGATCGATTAAACTGTTTGTTAATGTCCTCGCAATAAACCGGTAAATCATCCATTTTTTCTTCCCGCGAGGTGGAAATGCCGCTTGTCACGTTTTATTTTCAGCTCCACCAGCCTTGCCGGCTCCATCCGGACGGGGACAAGTTTCTCTGGGAAGAAAAGAACAGGGAGATCTTCCTCAAGGTTGCGGAGAAATGCTATCTGCCGGCTACACAGATGTTTACGGAGCTCGTAACAGCCAACCCCGCCTTCAAGATCACCCTCGGGATGTCCGGCACTTTCCTGGAACAGGCCGAGTTCTACCAACCCGAGGTCATTCGTGCGCTTCAGGGCCTCATGGCGGCCGGCGAGAAAAACGGCCAGGTCGAGCTTCTTGATGAGACCTACTACCACTCCCTGACCAGCCTCTTCGAAGACCCAAAGAAAAAGGAATTCCGGGCGCAGGTCACCCTCCACCGGGAGATGATCAAAAGGCTGTTCGGCATCTTCCCCACCTCGTTCCGCAATACCGAACTGATGTACAACAGCGACATCGCGAAGGTTGTGGCAGATATGGGCTACAAGTCTATTCTCTGCGAAAAGCGGGATGACATGTATACCCGCGATGGGGAGAACATATCGCCGAACGCGGTCTTTCGCGCACGGGATACGAACCTCATCGTGATCCCCAGAAACCG
>MICJ01000055.1:3051-6439 GCA_001830835.1 Syntrophobacterales bacterium GWC2_56_13
CAGGAATACGCCAAGTACATCGCCCTGATTGACGGCGAGGCGGTCATGCTGGGCTATGACTTTGAGCACATCGGGGAGCACATCTGGAGCGAACGGGGAATCTTCGAATTCTGGCGGGGGCTTCCGGAGGCGCTGAATAAACACCCGAATGTGGTCGTTTCGACGCCGACCGAGATCGCTCATCATTTCCATGACGCCGATTGTCCCATTCTCGATATTCACGGCCTGGCCACCTCATCATGGGCGGATGCCGGCAAGAACACCTTCGGCTGGCTGGGGAACCCCACGCAGTACGAACTGTTCCGCGATATCGAACAGATGGAAAAGGAGGCAAGGCGCGCCGAGGGCGAACTCCTCACCCGCTGGAGGCACCTGACGACCTCGGATCATGTCTATTTCCTGCACGAGCGGATCGGGGAGGATCACGCAGTCCACGCCTACTTCAATCCCTACGGGGGCTCCATCGCCCAACCGGCGCATATTTTGACGCGGAAGATCGATAAGCTGGAAGTGGCCGTCAAACGTTTCGAGGTTCTCAAGAAGAAAGAAAAAACGGCCATCCTGATCATCTCCCCGGAGACGGGACGCCTGCCGGAAGACATGGGAGAGCTCGCCCGGTTCATCTCCGGCAAGAGCGGCGGTCAGGGGGAAGTGGTTTCTGCGCTCTGCGAAGGACTCACCGAACGGGGACTGGATGTCCATCTGGCGACGTTGAATCTCAAGAAGCGGTTCCAACGCGAGATGCAGATGAGCGAACTTCAGTGGCGAGAGGTGCGCTACAAGATCGATCCCGAAAATATCCACCTGATCAGTTCCTCGATCTTCGCCGACAACCTGAGCGCCTACTCCGGCGATTCCATCCTGACGGCTGCTGAATTCCAAAAGGAAATCGTGAAAAACGTCATCAAGACCGTCCGGGCGCGCAGCGGAGGAAGGCTGATCGTCCACAGTCACGACTGGATGGCCGGGGGGGCGATCACCGCTTATGCGCGCGCCACCGGCCTGCCCATCCTGCATACGGTCCATAACGTCTTCACGGCCTGCATACCCCTCGACAACTTGGGCGGGATCAGCCTCAGCCGCATCCACGACCTCACCTACCTCTGCGAGAAGGAGGGAAAGACCTGCATCGACTGCCAGGCGACGGCAATCAAGAATGCGACGATGATCAATTTCGTCGGCGAGAGATTTCTCCGGGAGGTTGTGGAGGATTATTTCCTGGACCGAGAACTGGTGCCGCCGAGCGTCCGCAACGAGGTCAAGGAGAAGTACCGTCATGGCGCCGCTCGGGCGATCATCAACGCCCCTTCGTCCCTGATGTACCCGGAGAGGTGCGAGGCCCTCATCCGAAAATACGGACCGGACGACCCGGTCCTGGAGGCGAAACGCGAGAACCTCGTCGAGTTCCAGAAGAGGATGGGGCTCAGCGTCAATCCTGATGCCCTCCTTTATTTCTGGCCTTCGCGGCTCGATTCCTTCCAGAAGGGTGTGCAACTCATCGAACAGATCGCCCAGGTCTTCGTGGACAGACATCCGGAAGTCCAGATCGCCTTCGTCGCGGACGGTATCGGCTATGATCGTAGCCATGCAGATATCCTGGGGAGGATCGCCTGTTCATCCGGTGGGCGGATCGCCTACCAGCCTTTCCAGGAAGAGCTCTCGCTTTTGGGTTATGCAGCCGCCTGCGACGTTTTCGGGGCATCGCTCTATGAACCCTGCGGCCAGATCGATCAGGTAGGGAATATCTTCGGAGCAACCGCCACCAACCGCGACACGGGAGGTTACCATGACAAGATCCGTGAATTGAGACTCAAGTCGGACGGTTCCCTCCGGGATGTCGGCAACGGTTTTCTCTTCCGTGACTACGATGCAGGCGGACTTTGGCACGGTCTGGAAAAAAGCGTGGCTTTCCATCGGAGACCGGCCGAAATCCGGGACAAACAGATCCGGCGGATCATGCGGGAGGCCCGCGAACGGTACAGCCTGGGACACATGACCGCTGAATACATCTGGATCTATGAAAAGCTCAACGGCGGCAGGCCGCTCGTTTAGCCGGACCCGGCGCGGTTCCTCCGCGGCAGAATCCGCTGGAGGTCACTCCGCCAGGCTCTTCCTCACCCGACGGGCGATCTCGCTGACCCGGCGCATCGCTTCCCCCTCGTCGATCGTCAGGAGTTTGCGATCCCGCATGACGACCTTCCCGTTGATAAGCACCGTATCCACATCAGCGCCGTTTACGACATAGACGAGCTGCGAGTATTCATTGTAGAGCGGGGTCAGGTGGGGTTCGTCGAGACCGATGATCAGGATGTCCGCCTTTTTGCCTGGCTGAAGGGAACCGGTTTCGCCCTCGATGCCGAGTGTACGGGCGCCTTCGCAGGTGGCCATTCGCAGGACCGTCCTGGCTGACATCGCCGTCGGGTCGAGAAGGGCGACCTTGCCGAGCTTGGCGGCAGTGTCCATCTCCTGGAACATATCCAGATTGTTGTTGCTGGCGCAACCGTCGGTTCCCAGTCCGACGGCGACCCCCTTCTTCAGCATGGCGGGTACGGGGGCGACGCCAGAGGCCAGTTTCATGTTGCTTTCCGGGTTGTGAACGATGCGGCATCCGTGATCGGCGAACAGGCGGATCTCCTCATCCTTCAGGCAGACGCAGTGAAAGGCCAGGAAACGGTCGGTAAGCCAGCCGATCTCCTCGAGATATTTTAATGCAGATTTTCCGAACTTTTCCTGCAGCTGAGCCGCCTCGGCCCGGTTTTCCAGAAGGTGCGTCGCGTAGGGAACCCGATATTCGTCCGCCAGCGCCTTGGCCTCCATAAGCAGGGGAGGGGAGCAGGTGTAGAGCGCATGGGGCTCGACAATGACGCGGATGAGGGGGTCGTCGGCCCATCTTTCGAGCAGTCCGCGGGTGTAGGCGAGACCGTCTGCCGGCGTCTTTGCGTTCGGCGAGGGAAAATCGAAGAGAACCTCGCCGATGAGGCAGCGCATCCCCGCCGCTTTGGCCGCCCGGGCCGTCTCCTCCTCGAAGATGTACATGTCGCAAAAGGTGGTCGTTCCGGAACGGATCATTTCGGCACAGGCGAGCAGGCTCCCCCAGTAGACGAGTTCAGGATTCACGTTTCTGGCCTCGGCCGGAAAGATGTAGCTGTTGAGCCATTCCATCAGCTCCATGTCGTCGGCGATCCCACGGAAGCAGGTCATGGCGGCATGGGTATGGCCGTTGACGAGACCGGGCATGATCAGGGAATGGGGGGCCTCGATCCGGTTTCGTCCGCAGAAGCGGCTCCCGATCTCCTCCCGGGCGCCCACCGCAATGATACGCTCCCCATCGATGGCCACGGCGCCTTCGGGAATAATTGTATCCTTTTCGTTCATCAGGAGGATCCGG
>MICJ01000055.1:6452-7384 GCA_001830835.1 Syntrophobacterales bacterium GWC2_56_13
ACGTCTCGACTTCGATCATCTTATCTCTCCTTCATGAGTTCAGCGACGCCAGCCCAGGTCCAGGCCCATCTTCCTGGGGGCTTCCACCCTGACCGTACTGAATCGGATTGGATCGGAAAGGAGAGGCTGGGCGATGGAAACCGGCCTGAACGACCTGCTTGCCGATCCGGCGGACCTCCTGCATGATTGCCGCCAGGTTGAGCCGAAGGAGGCGGCGGTCTTTCATGACGATCCTTCCCCCGATAATACTCGCGACCACGTCGGCGCCCGAGGCCGCATAGACGAGGTGGGAGAAGGGGTTGTAGAGGGGCGTCAGGTGCGGCCTTTTCATATCGACAAGGATGATGTCCGCCTCTTTGCCCGGGATGACGGACCCGATCCGGTCCTCCATCCCCAGGACCCGCGCCCCGCCGATCGTGGCCATTTCCACAACCTTCCCGGCCGTCATGACGGTCGGATCTGCGGAAAATACCTTGTGCAGCGTCGCAGCCATCCTCATCTCACCGAAGAGGTCCAGATCGTTGTTGCTGGCGCAGCCGTCCGTTCCCAGTCCCACGGCGATCCCCCGGCTCAGCATCGCAGGAACGGGTGCGACGCCGGCGCCTAACTTCATGTTGCTCTCTGGGACATGGGCGACCTTTACCTTGTGCTCCGCGAGAAGATCGAGCTCATTCTCGTCGAGCCAGATGCAGTGGGCGGCGATGGTGTTTTCATCCAAAAGATCGAGATCAGCGAGGTGGCGGACGGGCGTTTTGCCGTAACGCTCCCGGATCATACCCGCCTCCTCGCGGGTCTCCGCGAGATGGATGAGGAAAACAACCCCTGTGCGCCTCGCAACGGCCTTGATCGACCGGAGGGTTTCCGGCGAACAGGTATAGGGCGAATGGCAGATCAGGGCCGGGGTAACGAGCGGCGAGCGGCCGCGCCATTTC
>MICJ01000055.1:7474-10001 GCA_001830835.1 Syntrophobacterales bacterium GWC2_56_13
CGCATCCCCGCCTCGACCGCCGCCCGGGCCACTGAGCTCTCGAAGAAATATCCGTCGCAGAAGGTCGTGGTTCCCGAGAGGATCATTTCGGCGATGGCCAGCTGCGTGCCGGCGTAAACTGTTTCCCGGTCGATGAATCTCTCTTCGGCCGGAAAGATATGGTCGTTGAGCCAGCGCATCAGGGGAAGGTCGTCGGCGAGGCCTCTGAACAGGACCATCGGGAGATGGGTATGGGTGTTCACCAGCCCCGGCATGACAAGGCAACCGGAGCCGTCGAGGACCTCGCGGGCTTCCGGCAACTCACCTCGCGCGGCGCCTCCCTCTTCGACGAAGATGATCCTCCCGTCGCGGATGCCGATGACCGGATCGGCAATGATGTCCCCGGGAGGCTCCATGGTCAGAAGGGTCCCTCCGGTGATCAGGATGTCGAGTGTTTCGTATGGGTTGTTCATAGATCGAGGGCTCTCAAAGATGGGGGCAGAATGTCACAAATCACGTAAATATTCCATCAAAAGATAACCATCAGTGTTGCGATAGCTGCAGAAGGGGAGGCTGCCGCCGCCCATGAGATCTGCTGCCCAGGCCATCGGGAACGAATTCCTTGACACCGTTTTTCGGAAAGCATATAAATTTCCGCCAAGCTTCATCATGCCTGGGTGGCGGAACTGGTAGACGCAAGGGACTTAAAATCCCTCGGAGTTTAACTCTGTGCGGGTTCGATTCCCGCCCCAGGCACCAAATTATAATCCAAGACAGTCCGAAGAAGTACAAAACCCGTTAGAAATAGCGGGTTTTTTCTTGACATTCGTCCAACGACGTGCTAAGAGATGCATCAAAATCCGGGGAAATTGGGGGTAGATCCGGGGGTATATTGAAGCACCCCGAAGCCCATACCCCCAAAAGGAGGGTAAAACTCATGGCTCTGAGCAATACGAAGATCAGGGGCGTCAAGCCATCAGAGAAGCCGATAAAGCTTTTCGATGGGGGCGGTTTATTCCTTCTCGTGACCCCACAGGGGAGCAAGCTGTGGCGGTTAAAATATCGTCATGAAGGAAAAGAAAAACTTCTCGCCCTGGGCACATATCCCGAAATCAGTCTTGCCGATGCCAGGGAGCAAAGGGACAAAGCCCGAAAGCAGATTGCACACGGGATCGACCCCGGCACCTTTCGTAAAGCACAGAGGCAGGCAGAGACTGAAGAAACGGAAACCTTTGAAGTCATAGCCCGTGAATGGTACGCGAAATTTATCAACATCTGGTCAAAGGGTCATGCTGCTACGATCTTGCGGCGAATGAATATTGACCTTTTCCCTTGGATCGGCAACAGGCCTATTGCGGATATCAAGGCCCCTGAACTTCTGGCGGTCCTTCGCCGGGTAGAAGGCCGCGGCGCCCTGGAATCAGCTCACCGGATCAGGACCATTGCCGGCCAGGTTTTCCGGTATGCGGTGGCCACGGGAAGGTCGGAACGTGACCCTTCCGCGGACCTTAAGGGGGCTTTGCCGCAGCCAGGGGGAAAGCATCATGCAGCGATAACAGACCCAAAAGAGGTTGCTCCCCTTTTAAGGGCCATAGATGGCTACCAGGGCCATTTTGTCGTGAAGTGCGCCCTGAGACTCGCCCCAATGTTCTTTGTCCGCCCTGGCGAACTACGCCACGCAGAATGGGCTGAAATTGATCTGGACGAAGCGGTATGGAATATCCCGTCTCATAAGATGAAGACGAAACAGGCGCACATCGTTCCTTTGTCGAGTCAGGCAATCAAAATCTTGACAGAGCTCAAGCAGCTTACCGGCGCAAGCAGGTATGTCTTTCCATCGGGGCGTTCCTTTGCAAGACCGATGAGTGAAAACACCATTAACGCCGCCCTAAGATACATGGGGTATGACAAGGACACGATGACCGGCCAGGGCTTTCGAGCGATAGCCAGGACCATCCTTGATGAAGTCCTGCAGGTTCGGCCGGATTTCATAGAACATCAACTTGCTCATGCCGTCAGAGATCCGAACGGACGAGCCTACAACCGAACGGCACACCTTGATGAACGCCGGAAGATGATGCAGACATGGGCCGATTACCTGGATCGGTTGAAGACCGGGGCGCAGGTGGTCCCATTCAAGACGGCAAAAGGGTAATACTTTTAAGGCTGAGAAATCAGAAGTGAGGGGATAGGGAGGCCACCCGACAAGCCGGTTATCCTGGCCGGCTTCCCCGATCTAACCACAGGCGCGCAAACAGGAGGCGCGGAATGAAAAAAACTGCTATTGGCGATTACAATTATGAATGCAAAAATTCAGGTCTGTTCAAAATAGACGCATTCGGAATACCTCAAGCAATCTTCAGATTGACTCCGGATAAGAAAATCAGCAAAGACAAAACGTGGGACAACATACCCCAGGAGCATGTTCTGAAAATGAACAGAGAATTAAACCAAATTTTATGTAGATATATACACGAAGACGAATCATCCATTGAACAACCGGCATGATGGATAGACTGTCATCCATTTGCCAGGGAGACTTCTACCA
>MICJ01000056.1:0-2550 GCA_001830835.1 Syntrophobacterales bacterium GWC2_56_13
TATTGAGCCGGGAGCGACTGAAGGAGTTTATAAAGCAGATCTCCATCGGCTGCGCATCATAGTATTTTCAATCCATCCTTTCCCGTGGTAGACTCCCATTATAAAAAAAGGAAGTTCTTGGCACGCCAATTAACAATACGTCTTAAAGACGGACGAATTGACTATTGATTTCAATGACAAGGAGGTCTTATGTGGATAGTGGGATTGGGAATGATGGCCCTGATGTTTTTCGGGGGGATGATGGGCGGCGATGGATTATTTATGCACAAACAGGAAGGCAGGAGTGACGCCCATCAGCATCTGACGGAGGCGGACAGGAGTCATAATCATGGAATTGAGGCGCCGACAGAGACCTCCGAGGACATGAAAAGACCTTCAATCGAGGAAAATGGAATAGACAAGAAAAAGCTGCCGGACGCCGGTGATACGGATTGTGTGCCGAAGAATTCGTGTCCATGAAATGAGACCTTTCATATTACGGTGGTCGGGGCCGATCCGACGGGTTCCATCCTTTCCGGCGATACGCCCAGATCATTTCGTGTGGAGGGCATCGGGGAGGATTTTGTGCCCGCCGCTCGCGCGGATCGAGGATTTGATCGATATTTCTGAACAATACCGGCTTCTGCTTTCCGGGTACGGCGGCGTGATCGTCAGGAGAGGCGGCGTACCGTATGCGCTCCTTTGCCGGATTGATCTGGTACGATAAGACTCTCCGTCGGTCTCGAGGACGTCGATGACCTTATTGAGGATCTGGATCAGGCTTTGCGGGAGGCGGCAAGAATGAAACAATGAATTGCGGAACGCCTTCCTTGCCGATTTCTTTTATCCACAAATCGTCACCCTCATCCAAGGTGTAGAATATCACCCCGTTATCATTGGTGACATTTCATCAGTATTTATGATATGGATATGCCGCTGTTTATCATGGACCCGTCCGGGAAGGATTTCACGGAATACATGAAGGGGGGAACGGCGTCATGACGGAAAGCGCGAGTAATTTACTCTACTACGGGGACAACCTGGACATTCTCCGCCGCTACGTGAAGGACGAGACGGTTGATCTCGTTTACCTGGACCCGCCTTTCAACTCCAATGCAAATTACAACGTCCTGTTCGCGGAAAAAGACGGGAGCAAGGCGGCGAGTCAGATTCAGGCTTTCTCGGACACCTGGACATGGACGCAGGAAAGCGAATCCGTCTTTGCGGAAATCGTGACGGCGGGCGGGCGCGTGGCGGATTGCCTTCAGGCGTTCCGGACCTTCCTCCGCGAATGCGACATGCTGGCCTATCTCGTGATGATGGCTCCGCGCCTGGTAGAACTTCGGCGCACGTTGAAGTCAACTGGAAGCATCTACCTTCACTGCGACCCGGCGGCGAGTCACTATCTGAAGATGCTCATGGACGCCGTGTTTGGACCGGAGAACTTTTTAAATGAAGTCGTCTGGAAGCGGACGAGTGCGCACTCCGGGTCAAAGAGATGGGGACCGGTTCATGACGTGATATTGTTTTACGCCAAATCATCCGCCTTCGTCTGGAATCCTGTTTTTCAAAAGTACTCCGATGAGTACGTTGAAGGGTTCTACCGGTATACGGGTGAAAAAGGGCGGTTTCAGGTGGGCGACCTCACGGGAGCCGGGACAAGGTCCGGTGAGTCGGGGCAGCCGTGGCGTGGCGTGAATCCAACAGACATGGGAAGGCATTGGGCCGTACCGAATAAGGTCTTGCTGGAAACGCTCGGTAAGGAAAGCCTCTCTTTGACGGTTCAACAGAAGTTGAACGCTCTCGACAAGCAAGGGTTGATCTACTGGCCGCCAAAAGGCAAAATGCCACGCTTCAAGCGGTATCTGAACGAAGAAGCTGGCGTCCCTATAGTAGACGTCGTCACGGACATCAATCCGATTGGCGCGCAAGCCGCCGAACGTCTCGGCTACCCAACGCAGAAGCCTGTTGCTCTGCTTAAGCGGATCATCTCCGCGAGCAGCAACCCCGGCGACGTGGTTCTTGACCCCTTCTGCGGCTGCGGGACCACGATTGCCGCCGCGCAAGCGCTGGGCCGCGCGTGGATCGGGATAGACATCACGCATCTTGCGATCACGCTCATCAAGCAACGCCTGAAGGATTCCTTCGGCATCGAACAGGTTGTTCGCGCCACACCGTCAGGGAAAGGCGAAGCTGCGAAAGTGGGGGAAGCGGTGTCAGAATATGGAGAGGCAACAAAGCGGCCGTTCCACGTTGTGGGCGAGCCTACAAGCGCGCCAGACGCGGTGGCGTTGGCTGCCTCGGATCCGTATCAATTCCAATGGTGGGCGCTTGGCCTTGTGGGGGCGCGGCCCGTCGAGCAAAAAAAGGGAGCGGACAAGGGGATTGACGGGAGGATCGTCTTCCAGGGGGACAAGCCGGGGAGCTTTGAAAGCGTCATCCTGTCGGTGAAGGCGGGGAAGACCGGCGCCGCGCACGTCCGCGACCTGAAAGGGGTTCTGGAGCGGGAAAAGGCGGCGATTGGGGTTCTGATCTCGATGCAGGAAGCCACGTCCCCCATGAAAACGGAAG
>MICJ01000056.1:2594-8645 GCA_001830835.1 Syntrophobacterales bacterium GWC2_56_13
GAACTGCTGGCCGGGACGACCATCGAAATGCCGCCGATCCGGCAGGTGCAGGCGACGTTCAAGAAGGCGCCGAAGGCGACGGAAAAGCAAGGTGGGCAACAGGAATTGCAGGTGTGATTGCGGCCCAAGAAGTCATCGCCGATACTGAACACGTATACAAGCGCGTTGAAAACGGAGGCGTAGACAACGCCGTCAAGGGGTGGATTGCGGTTTAGCCAGTTACAGAATGCAGATGCTGGTCGGTCTATGCCATGTTAGGCGTATAAGGAGGTTACATGGAATTTCTGAAAGTCTTTGGTCTCTTCGTTCTCACCGCAGTCGCGGAGATCATAGGCTGTTATCTGCCGTATCTTTGGCTCAGGCAGGGACATAGCGCCTGGTTATTGGTACCTGCAGCGTTCAGCCTCGCAGCCTTCGCTTGGCTTCTCACGCTGCATCCCCATGCGGCAGGGCGCATCTACGCAGCTTATGGTGGCGTTTACATCAGTGTGGCTCTTGTCTGGCTGTGGGCAGTAGATTCTGTGCGGCCAACCCTGACAGATTTCGTTGGGGTCGGTGTGTGCCTACTCGGTATGGCCATCATCATGTTCGGGCCGGGTCACACCTAACCACGCCATCAACTCGGACAGCAAAAAGCGTCGCTCCTTCGTCGCGCCACTTTTTGCCGCCGATTATGGCGAACGTTCGCCCAACAGGTGAGGCAATGGAAGACAGAGCCAACGCAATCAAGATCATTTGTGAGACGCTATCATCTTGGGACACGACCGGTGCCTCCGAAATCGCGCGTCGGCACTACCCGTTTCTTGCTCCGCCTACGACTGCGGCCATACTTACATACAATTCCTTCATAGCAATCCTCCTTTCTTCGGGATCGGTTTGATTCAATATTCAAGATCAATCAACCCTTTTCCCGTTGAGAAGACGCAAGGCGTTCATGATGACCAAAAGCGAGGCCCCCATATCCGCCGCAATCGCCATCCACAATGTGGCGATGTTGGCCAGCGCCGAGACCAAAGTAACAGCGCGATCAGCAAGAACGGCCCTCCCCAGTAACTGCCGAGTGTGCTGCCTACGTGGACCAGAGGCGCAAGCCCATCGGGGGTGGCGTGATTGATTGCTCCAAACCACGCCACGTTCAGGCCGTTCCAATCGTAGAAGAGTTGCTTGAATGTCATCGACGCAGCAACCTCAACCCGTTGAATACCACCAACAGGCTGGCGCCCATGTCGGCGAAAACCGCCATCCACATCGTCGCTTGCCCGGTGAAGGTCAGCGCAAAAAACACCGCCTTGATACCGAGCGCAAAAACGATGTTCTGTGTCAGCACCGCAGCCGTGGCCCGAGACAGGCGTACGAAGGTGGGAATCTTGCGCAGGTCGTCGTCCATCAGCGCCACGTCCGCAGTCTCTATAGCGGTGTCCGTGCCGGCAGCACCCATGGCAAAGCCAATGTCCGCGCGGGCCAACGCCGGCGCATCGTTGATGCCGTCACCCACCATGCCAACCTTGCCACCATTCCGGTTCGTCAGAAGTTCTTCGATAGTCTTGAGTTTGTCTTCGGGAAGCAAGTTGCCCCTTGCCTCATCAATGCCCACCTCGCGGGCGATGGCTTCGGCCGTATGGGCGTTGTCGCCGGTGAGCATCAGTGTTTTCACGCCGAGGGAATGCAAGTCGGCGATGGCCTGACGGCTCGTTTCCCGCACCGTGTCGGCGACAGCGAAAATGGCGCACACCTCGGTCTGGTTAGCAAATAATACCGCTGTTTTACCTTGGCGCTCCAGCGCGGTGAGCTTGGCCTCGATTTCCGCTGAACACAGCCCCGGCTCCTCGATTAGCCGATGGTTGCCAAGTTGATACACGTGACCGTCAATATTGCCCTGCACCCCCCGACCAAGAAGGGCGGCAAAATCGGCCACTTCGCGCAGCGCCAGCCCCCCCTCGGTCGCAGCACGGGCTATGGCCAGTGAGACCGGATGATCGGAGCGCGCGGCGAGACTGGCCGCCAGTATGCGGGTTTGGTTCGCATCACCGCTCAGCGCAATGAAGTCGGTCTGTGCCGGCTTGCCGTGTGTAATCGTGCCCGTCTTGTCGAGCGCCAGTGCCGCCAGCTTGCGCCCCTCTTCGAGATACACACCGCCTTTAACCAAAATACCTTTGCGAGCCGCAGCAGCAAGACCGCTGACAATCGTGACTGGCGTTGAGATCACCAGTGCGCACGGACAGGCAATCACCAGCAACACCAAGGCTTTGTAGATCCAATCCACCCATACGCCACCAAAAGCCAGTGGCGGCACGATAGCCACCAGCAGCGCTACTGCGAACACGACCGGTGTGTAAACCCGGGCGAACTGATCAATAAAGCGCTGGGTTGGCGCGCGGCAGCCCTGAGCCGACTCGACGGCGTGAATGATCCGGGCCAGCGTTGAACGACTTGCCTCTGCCGTCACCCGGTATTCGAACGATCCCGCCTCGTTGATCGTGCCCGCGAACACGCTGTCGCCCTCGGCCTTGTCCAGCGGCAGGCTCTCGCCGGTGATGGGGGCCTGATTCACGGTTGACCGACCGCTGGTCACCACGCCGTCGAGAGCGATCCGCTCACCGGGCCGCAGGCGTACAACGGCCCCCAGCAGCACGGCCTTGGCTGGCATTTCCATCCAGCTTCCATCGCCTTGGCGAACCATCGCGGTTTCGGGCGCGAGATCCATCAAGCCGCGAATTGCATTGCGCGCCCGGTCGATCGACTTGGCCTCTATCACCTCGGCCAGCGCGAAGAGGAACATCACCATCGCCGCTTCCGGCCAATGTCCGATGACCATCGCACCCGTCACGGCAATCGACATGAGCGCGTTTATGTTCAGATTGCGGTTCTTGAGGGCGATCCAGCCTTTCTTGTAGGTCGACAGGCCGCCGGTGAAAATCGCCACCAACGCGAGCACTACGACAGCCCAGTGATTGCCGCCGTTGATCCAGTACACGACCTCGGCCAGCGTAGCGGTGACCCCGGCAAGCGCCAGCGGCCACCAGTTGGTCTTGGGTAATTGTTCCGCCGGCACGACCGCACCTACCTCGCCGCCCGACTCAACCTTCGCCTCAAAGCCGATGGCTTGCAGGGCCGCCAAGACCGCGTCCAACGCCCCAGGACTGTGCGTCACGGTCAGGCTACGCTGCATCAGGTTGAAATCCAGCGCTGCCACGCCGTCCATGCCGGAGAGCTTGTCCCGGATCAACCCCTCCTCCGTCGGACAGTCCATCTTGGCGATGGCCAGCACCGTTCGCGCCCGGTCAGTCGGCGTGTCGATGCGTTGCGCCTGCATGCCGATGGTGCGCAAGGCCGCTTCGACCGGCGCAAGCGAGTCGAGCCGATGGCTCACTGCCAGAGTGCGCTGTATCAGGTTGAAGTCCAATCCAGTCACGCCGTCGAGAGGCTCCAGCTTGTTGCGGATCAGCGCCTCCTCGGTGGGGCAGTCCATGTTGTCGATGCGGTACAGCGCCCTCCCCGGGCCGACGGCGCATGACTCCATCAGTGTTAGTGGCACGGACGAACAACCGCACCCGCTGGCTTTGCATTCACTCGTGTTTGTCACGGCTCGGCCGTGCGTCGGCCGGGATACCTCGGCGCCGGACTGAGAAGCGCCCGCCTGTGTATTGTCAACAGGCCGCGCGCTCATGCCGGCGCGCTCCATCGCCGCGACGATGTCCCGCTCGTCAACGGCGCCTTCCGGGGCCGTTACAGTCATGGCGCCGTCGAGAAGGTTGAATCTTAGATCCAGGATGCCGGGCAATGCGCCGACGGCTTGACGTAACGCATTGGTCTCCTCTGCGCAATCCATGCCCGCAATCTTGAAAATTTTTTCGCTCATCCTCCCTATTCCTTTCTCCCGATATTCATACCGTCATGATTTTATAACGTATGAGCATGTATTCATATATTTGATTAAAAAAATATTACTCTTCCACATGCTTCAGACCCGCCATGAGGATAAAGCTGATGTGATCATCGTCCAGGCTGTAGTAAGCGATCCGGCCGTCCTTTCGATATTTCACCAGGTTCATGTTTCTTAAGACCCGCAACTGATGGGAAATGGCCGACTGGGATATGCCGATCAGGGAGGCCAGGTCGCATACGCAAAGCTCTTCCTGCAAAAGGGCGGATATGATTTTTGTTCTCGTGGGGTCGCCCAGAACCTTGAAGCTCGCTGCCAGTTTAAAAAGCGTTGCATCCGGTTTCATGGCTTGTCTTGCAGAGGCTACTTTCCGCTCATTAATGCATAAGACCTCGCAAACCGCTCTCTTATCTTTCTCAACTTTAATCATTTTAATATCCCAATACATGAATGTGTGCTCACATATAAACAACATTATTCATCTGGTCAAGAAAATAATTCCTGCTATGTTGCCGCTTTCGGACCGGCCTGTTGCTTAAATTTCCTGCGACTTTCAGCTTGACAGGACAGGGAAATTCGTATAAGCTTATTCTCCTATTCAAGGTTGCAAGGAGGAAGTTTTTTGGCTACACACAAATCAGCATTGAAGAGAAGCAGGCAGTCCGAGAAGCACCGGGAACGGAACACCGCTGTCAAATCGAGAATCAAGACCGGCGTGAAAACCGTTCTGGAGGCCGTTGCGGGGAAGGATCAGGAGGCGGCAAAGGCCGCGCTGGCCGAAGCCGTCCCGGCGATCACCGCGGCGTCGGCGAAGGGTGCGTTTCACAAGAAGACCGCCTCGCGCAAGATCTCCCGCTTGACGAAGAAGGTTAACGCCCTGAAGGCGTGACCTTACCTCAGAAACCGGCAATCATCAATCGATATGCCCTCTCGGCTGTGCGACCGGCCAGCTTGACGAGGGCATTTTTGCGGCTGGCTTCTTTTCCGCCCACCGAGGTGACGGTATAATCCTCCGTTCCCGTGAAGGACCGGTCCGACCAAATGACCCGGCCGCTTTCCCTCTCTTCGAGTGAGATCTCCAGAGTGATCGTGAGCCGTTCTTCGGCTGCCAGGATGCTTGCCTTGTAGGCAAGGGGAGAGGTCTGCAGGCTCTGGATGGTTCCCCGGCAGACCGCATCTGCCTCACCGCGGCTGCTGCCCAGCTTGAAGCGGCCTAACTGGACGAACCGGTTGATGAAGGCGGTGCGGAAGATGTTCTCAGCGTGGGCCTCGCTGGTCTTGTTCGTGAACACATCCACAAAGATCGTCCGGACGGCGGGGTCGACCGATTCTTCTCCTGCTCCGAAACGATACCCGCAGCCGATGAGCATCAGCGCCGCCAGCAGGAAATAACCCGCGACGATCCTCGGGTGAAGGAGCTTTGTCTTCGCCATGTTCATCCGTATCTCCTCCGATCTTCGCCTTCCCCCGCTTCCGGCCTCCCTGTGGGGCGCCGCTCGACAGGGGAGAGAGTCTACTCCTTCACAACGATATTCACCAGTCTCTTCGGGACATACACCTCTTTGACGACCTTCTTCCCGGCGATCTGCCTCATGATCTTTTCATCGGCCAGCGCCAACGCCCTGATCCGTTCACCATCCTCATCGGCGGGGACGCTGATCCGGCTCCGCACCTTGCCGTTGATCTGTATGACAATCGTGATCTCCTCCTCCGAGGCGACCGTTGTGTCGAAAGCCGGCCAGGCAGCATCGGCCAAAGTCTCCGAACGGCCCAGGAGCGACCAGAGCTCTTCGGTGATGTGCGGGACGATTGGGGCAAGTAGCAGGATGACAGCCTCCACCGTCTCCCGGATGATGGCCAGCGCCCTTCGGTCGTCCGCAGCGGGACGGGGGACCTGATAGAGGGTGTTGACCAGCTCCATCACGGCGCTGATTGCAGTGTTGAAATGGAACCGCTCCTCGATGTCGGAAGTGACCTTCCGGATCGTCTGGTGCGTTTTACGGCGCAGCGCCTTGAGGTCGCCTTCCAGCGTTTCCCGGCCGCCGAAGGGAGAAACATCGCGGATCTCCTCCAGATAATCCATGATGATCCGCCAGGTCCGGTTCAGGAAACGGAAGGAGCCGTCGACCCCCTGGTCGCTCCACTCGAGATCCTTTTCCGGCGGAGAA